>NZ_JARGEE010000044.1:0-33713 GCF_033794485.1 Streptomyces sp. MB09-02B | reverse complement strand
GGGGCGGGCCGCGACCGGGGGCCCGACACGGTGTCCTTGCCGACCGGCCTGTTCTGGAAGACCCCGCATCTCGTCGAGCACGCGGCGGGGCGCCCGTTCGCGTGGGTGGACGACGAACTGAGCGCGATCGACCGCACCTTCGTCACCGGACGCCACGGAGCCCACGCCCTGCTGCATCGCATAGACCCCCGACTCGGCCTGCGTGAGCCGGACTTCACGGCACTGGCCGACTTCGCCCGGACAGGCGTGCGGTCCGGAGAGGACATGGGTACGGTCGGCTGGTGATCGTCTGGGTGAACGGGGCCTTCGGGAGTGGCAAGAGCACGTTTGTGGAGGAGCTGCGGGGGCGGTGGCCCGACGCGCTGGTCTTCGATCCGGAGGTGATCGGGTACGTGCTCCGCGAGATCGTGGAGGTGCCGACCGGGGACTTCCAGGATCTGCGGCTGTGGCGGCGGCAGGTGGCCGGGTTCCTGGTGGGGCTGGCGGAGGAGTACGGGCAGCGGACGGTGCTGGTGCCGATGACTCTCGTGAAGTCCGGCTACGTGGCTGAGGTGTTCGGAGCGATCGAGGCCGCCGGCATCCCCCTCCACCACTTCTTCCTACGGGTCCCCGAGGACGTGCTGACCGCCCGTATCGACGGCCGCAGCTTCACCCCGGACGACCCCGAGCAGGACGAACGGGTCCGCCGTTGGTGCAAGGACCGCATCGCCGCCTGTACGGCCGCGGTCGACACGCTGCCCTCCGACACGGTGTTCCTGGACGGCGGGTCGAGCCCGGGCGAACTGGCGGAGCTGGTGCTCAAGCGGGTGGGTGCGTGAGGCTGTGACGATGACCGCGCACACCGAACCCGTCGACCGCGAAGTCGTCGACCGCGACCCCGTCGACCGCGAACTCGTCCGGGCCGCAGCCGACGTCGCCCGCACGCGCTGCCGGGGCGACAACCACACCATGGCAGCGGCGGCCCGGGCCCGGGACGGCCGGATCGTCACCGCCGTGAACGCCTACCACTTCACCGGAGGCCCCTGCGCCGAGTTGGTCCTGATCGGCACGGCGGCCGCCCAGGGCGCGTACGAGCTGGACGTGATCGTCGCCGTGGGCGACCGCGACCGTGGAGTGGTCCCCCCGTGCGGCCGGTGCCGACAGGCCCTTCTCGACTACTTCCCCACCCTCAAGGTCATCGTCGGCGGAGGCGGAGGCGGAGGCGGAGTCGGAGGCGGAGGCGGAGGCAGGGACGACCAGCTTCGGGCCGTCCCCATCACCGACCTGCTGCCCGAGACCTACGTCTGGGCGGACCACCAGCTCGACCCCGAGCAGTCCCCGCCGTCCCCGTCACCCGGCACGGGCTGAGGCAGGCAGCGAGGTTCGCGTCACGCGACGGCGGTCCCCTCCAACTCGACCATCAGGCCGGGGACCGCCAGCCGTGCCACCCCGAGCATCGTGGTGGCCGGCGCCACCCCGGCGGAGCCCAACCGCGAGGCCAGCACACCGTAGTGCGGGAACAGCAGATCGACGTCGGTGGTGTAGACGTTGAGCCGGACGAGGTCGGCGAGGGACATGCCGGCCTCACCGAGGACGGCCTCCAGGTTGTCGAGGCTCAGCGCCAACTGCGCGGCCATGTCCCCCTCATGCCGCGGCTTGCCGTCGCCGCCCGTCGCGGTCTGTCCCGAGCAGTACAGGGTCCGGGTGTGCCCGGAGACGAGTTCACCCTGGTTGAAGCCCAACTCCAGGGACCAGGCCACCGGGTTGACCGCCGTTCGTTCCACTGTCACATCAGCTCCTCGCGAGTCGTCGGGAGTACGGACGTCCGACGGAACGGCGCGTCGGCCGCCTCCGATGACGTCGGTGCACAGAGCCTTGCAACGAAACATGACATCCCCCGTCATGTATCCGATGCATCCGAGGTGCTCGATGTATCCGAGGTGTTCGAGGTGTTCGAGGTTTTCGATACGGTCCTCGTATGCGCGCCGATCGGCTGGTCTCGCTGGTGCTGCTGCTCCGTCAGCGCGGTCGGCTGACCGCGGACACGCTGGCCCGCGAGCTGGAAGTGTCCACCCGTACCGTGCTGCGCGACATCGAGGCGCTATCCGCGGCAGGCGTCCCGGTCTACGCCGAACGCGGCCGGCACGGCGGGTTCTCGTTGTTACCCGGCTTCCGGACCGAGCTCACCGGGCTGAATCAGGACGAGGCCCTCGCCCTGCTGACCGCCGGATCGGGGCGCGGCGAGCAGGCGTTCGGCCTGGGCTCCGCGCTCGCCTCGGCCATGCGCAAGGTGGTCGACGCCCTGCCCGAAAGCCATCAGGCCACCGCGAGTGACGCGGCCCGGCGCTTTCTCGTGGAGCCGGAGACCGACCTGCTCTCGCGCCGCCCGGCCACGGAGGACGTGCCCGGCACGACGATGACCGAGATCCGCCGCGCGGTGCTCGCCGGGCACAAACTGCGCATCCACTACGCGGCCACGGACCAGGCACCCCGGTGGCGCACCGTCGACCCGATCGGCCTGGTCACGGTGCGCGACCGGGGGTATCTCCTGGCGACGAGAGCCGGTGCGGACCGCACCTACCGGCTGTCGCGGGTGCTGGCCGCCGAGGAACTCCCCGAACCGGCCCGGCGACCGCACGCGGTCGACCTGGACCGGGTCTGGCGAGAACGCTGCGCGACGTTCCTCTCCACCGATCACATCGCCGTGCTGGTACGGGTGAACCCCGACCGGCGGGAGGAACTGCTGGGCACCGTGGTGGCCGTCCGCGCCGCGGAACCCGACGCGGACGGCTGGCTGCGGCTGGAGGTGACGTTCCAGGATCTGCGACACGCCGAGTGGGCGCTGTGGCAGCTCGGCACGGACGCGGAAGCCCTGGCCCCGGCGCCGCTGCGCACGGCTCTGCGCGACCGCGCCGCCGCGATGGCCGGCCGCTACGGGGCCGGCTCCACGACAGAGCCGCCCACCGGCGGTGACCAGCCCCTTCGCTCTAGCGGTGATCAGCCCCTTCCCCCTACGCCCTAGTCGTCGAGGTCATGCTCCGCCGGCTCGCCCCGGCCCACCGAGAGGGACCAGTGCACTCCCGGGGCGGCGGTGACGGAGACCGTGCCGGCGCGGTCGGCGTCGTCGATGGCGAACTCGTTGTTGATGTGCGTCACTTCGCCGTCGAGGCACTCCATGGGGAACGAGGCGCCCGTGGGGCGGAGTACGACCTCGACCGCGCCCTTGCCCTCGCAGCTCACGGCGACGATCAGGGCCTTGCCCTCACCCTTCCTCGCCGCCTCGAACTCGAGGTGCGCGCTGTTCCGCGTCTTGTTCTGACGCAGGACCACGCGATCGGCCACCGGGTCCGGGGCCTCGTCCGCCAGCTCGTGAGCCGTGTCGTCCTCGTTCGCGTCGGAGGCCGGGGTCGCCTTCGCCCGGGGCTGCTCGACCGACCTTCCGGGCTGTCGTTCCGATGATCCGGTGTCACCGTCGGAGCCGGACGAGCAAGCGGCGGTGGAGAGGAGAGCAGCCGCCGAGAGAAGCGCCAGGACGGCGGTGCGCGCGCGGTCCTGCCTGCGTGCAGTTGGTGACATGAACGACCCCCGTAAGTCGGCCCGTTGGTGGCGGGCAAGGCCGTGATCGTGACACCGGGGCGACGACGTCGACAAGGCGATGGGGCGGGTTCAGAGCACAATCTGAGGTTGCCCGCCCCCTCGCGGAAACGCACGCCTCAGCCGCGTACCTCGACCCGGGCCAGGAAACCGGTCTCCAGGGCCGTCCACACCGCGCCGTCCGGCCCCAGGGCGATTCCGTGGGGCTCGGAGGAGGGGGTCGGCAGGTCGTACTCGTGGATGTCGGGCGTCTCGTGACTCACGTCCGTCTCGTGACTCACGTGGATCTCGTGCGTGTCCGGGTGGCCGGCGTCGTGGCTGATCCGGCCGACGCGGTTCGCGCCCCATTCAGTGAACCAGCAAGTGCCGTCGGTGCCGTCGACGATGGCGTGCGGGCGGCACTCGCGGTCCGGCAGCGGGAACTCGTCGATCTTGCCGTCCGTGGTGATCCGCCCGATCTGACCGGCTCCGATCTCGACGAACCACAGGGCCCCGTCACCACCGGCGGCGATACCCACGGGGGCCGCGCCCGGCGTCGGCAGCGGGTGGACCGTGACCTCCCCGTCCAGCGTGATCGCACCGATCGCGTTCGCCTGGTTCATCGTGAACCAGAGCCGACCGTCCGACCCGGCCGCGATGGCCGACGCGAACGCCCCGGTGAGCGGCAGCGGGAACTCGGTGACCTCTCCCTCGGTCGTGATCCGGCCGATCCGGTCGACCCCCGACTCCGTGAACCACAGCGCGTCATCGGCGCCGACCGCGATCCCGAACGGGCCGGCCCCGG
Organism: Streptomyces sp. MB09-02B; assembly: GCF_033794485.1. NCBI lineage: Bacteria > Bacillati > Actinomycetota > Actinomycetes > Kitasatosporales > Streptomycetaceae > Streptomyces > Streptomyces sp. MB09-02B. The sequence continues at coordinate 29,356 of NZ_JARGEE010000044.1, read as the reverse complement.
GCGTCGGCAGAGTGAAGGACGTGACCTCGCCCGCCGTGGTGATCCGCCCGATCCGATGCCCCTGGAACTCCGTGAACCACAGCGCGCCGTCCGGGCCGGCCGTGATGACCGACGGCCCGCCGGTCGTCGACGCGAGGGCGTACGACGTGACCTCACCGTCGAGCGCGAGCCGGCCGATCCGCCCGGCGTGCACCAACGTGAACCACAACGCGCCGTCCGGCCCGGCCGTGACACCGTACGGCCCCGCCTCCGCGTCGGAGACGGCGAACTCTGTGACGGACACGGTGGTTTGGCGATCGGGCATAGGGCGGGACTCCTCGGTCGGTGGTCGGTGGTCGGTGGTCGGTGGTCAGAGTCAACAATCGCCAATGCGGGCGTGCCGTGTCGCGTGAATTCCCGCCGTATCAAGGGCCCTTGGACGGGGGAGGGGTGTCGGCATGGCTGACGAGATCTTCCACGACCGACGGCTGGCCGAGCTCTACGATCCGCTCGACCCCGATCGCGCCGACCTGGACGCCTATCTGCTCGTCACGGAGGAGTTCGGCGCGAGGAAGGTGCTGGACATCGGCTGCGGGACAGGCGTGTTCGCGCTGCTGCTGGCGGAGCGTGGCGTGGAGGTCGTCGGGGTCGACCCGGCCGGCGCCTCCCTCGATGTCGCGCGGGCCAAACCGGGAGCGGACCGGGTCCGTTGGATCCACGGTGACGCGAGGGACCTCCCACCGCTCCAGGTCGACCTCGTCACGATGACGGCCAATGTGGCGCAGGCGGTCGTCGATCCGGAGCTGTGGCGACGCACGCTCATTGCCGCACGTGAGGCGCTGCGGCCGGGGGGTCGCCTCGTCTTCGAGACCCGAGACCCGGCGAGACGGGCCTGGGAGGCCTGGAACCGCGAGGCGTCGTACGGGGTGACCGACGTCCCGGGCTTCGGCCGGGTCGAGAGCTGGGTGGAACTGACCGAGGTCACCGGCCCGTTGGTGTCCTTCCGCTGGCACTACGTCCTCGACGGAGCCGGTGGGGACGACGCGGACGAGGACGCGATCCTCACCTCCGACTCCACCCTCCGATTCCGCGAACGCGGGGAGCTCGAGGCGGACCTGCTCGCGCACGGCTACACGGTCGAGGACGTACGGGACGCTCCCGACCGGCCAGGTAAGGAGTTCGTGTTCGTGGCGTGTCGGCCAACGTCGCCCTGACCGATTCGATGCTTTTGCTCCGCTCTGCCGCTCGGGCAGAGTCGTGACCATGAAGCGCGTGGCGTGCATGGTGCGGGTCGAGGGCGGCGAGGTCTGGGCGGACGACTCGGGACCGGGACCGGGACCGGGACCGGGATCGGGTGCGGGTGCGGGTGCGGAAGGGCCGCCGGTGGTGTTGTTGCACCCCGGCGTCGGGGACTCGCGCATCTGGGATCGCGTGATCGCAGGCGCTGGAGTGGACGCAGGCGCGGGCGCAGGCGCAGACGCAGGCGCGGGCGCAGCCGGGCTGGACGGCCGGTGCCGGGTGATCCGGTACGACGCCCGGGGGTTCGGCAGGTCGCCGAGGCCGGGGACGTCGTACACGCAGGTGGGGGATCTGCGAGCGGTGCTGGACCACTTTGGTGTGTCCCGTGCGGTGGTCGTCGGGTCGAGCATGGGCGGCTCGACCGCGATCAGTTTCGCCCTGGAGGAGCCGGCGCGGGTGGCGGGGCTGGGCCTGGTCGTGCCGGGGGTCAGCGGCTACGCGGGCGTGGAGTCGGCCGAGCTGACGGAGGAGATCGGACGGCTCGCCAAGGAGGGCGACATGGACGGTCTGGTCGCCCTCGGGCTGGGGCTGTGGGGCGGGGCGGGCCCGAGCCCCGACGTCGAGGCCGAGGCGGCGTTGCGGGCGGCGATCCCGGCGTGGTTCACGACGTACGGCCACGAGACGCCGGCGCCGCCGGCCTTCGACCGCCTCGGCGAACTCGATCTCCCCGCCGCCCTCCTCCTCGGCGAGAAGGACCAGCCGGAGGTCGTCCGCTGCAACGAGGAGATCGCCGACCGCATCCCCCACTGCCGCCTCGTCCGCCTCCCGTCCGCCGACCACTTCCCGACCCTCCGGGCCCCGGACGCGGTACGGCACTTCGTCGAGGACCTGTACGCCCGTCTCGGTTGATCCGCCGGTGGCCAAGCTGGTGCCGCTGCGTCCCGAGGTGAAGCGGACCGGCCGTGGCTCGCTCCGGGGGCGGATCCACATCCCCGACGGCTTCGACGAACTGCCCGACGACATCGCCGACGCCTTCGGGACGCGCTGATGCGACTGCTGCTCGACACCCATGTGGTCGCCGCGCCGTACCTCCTCTGGTGGCTGGACGACTCCGCCGAGAACCGGCCCAGGTGGTGGAAGGTGCTGTGACGGCGGTTACCGCCGCCGAACCGGCTACGCGCCGCTCCGCCCCGCCAGGTCCACCCGCACCGTCAGCAGGCGCGAACCCAGTACCCGTACCGCCGTGCTGTTCATGCGGGGCAGCGTGCGCAGGCGGGCGATCGGGTCGTCGTCGGGGAGCAGGTGGGCCGTGCCCTCGTGCCAGCGGCCCCGGATGCGGACGCGGACCGAGGGGTCGGCCTTGATGTTGCGGATGTAGTGGGAGGCGTCGCCGTACTCGGAGACCAGCCAGAAGGTGTCGCCGACGCGGCGGCCGCCGATGGGGGTGCGGCGCGGGAGGCCGGACGTGCGGCCCGTGGTCTCCAGGAGGGTCTGGAGGGGGACCCTGCGCAGGAGCGGGTTGGCGACGTGACGCTGGAAGGCCGTCACGACGCGTTGTTTGCGATCTGATGCGCGGGTCATCGGCGTGGTTCTCCTCGGGGCGTGGGAGGTACGGAGTACAGGATCGGGTACGGGGCGAAGGCGGTGGGTGGCCGGTGCGGGTCGTGACGTGGAACCTGTGGTGGCGGTTCGGGCCGTGGCAGGAGCGGCAGAAGGCGATCCTCGCCGTGCTGCGCGAACTGCGCCCCGATGTCGTCGGGTTGCAGGAGGTCTGGGAGCAGGGGGTCTGGGAGCGGAAGGGCGAGGGCGCGGAGAGCGGAGAGGGGAACCTCGCCGGGTGGCTCGCCCGGGAACTCGGCATGCACTGGGCCTGGGGTGAGTACGGCGACGCCGAGCGCTGGCAGCGGCGGATCGGCGACCCGGGTGTCGGGATCGGTACCGCCGTGCTCAGCCGGTGGCCCGTCCTTGAGCGGGACGCCATCGGGCTGCCGACGGCGGAGGGCGGCAGCGGGCGCGGCGCGCTCCACGCCCTCCTCGACGCACCCGGCGCGCCCGTCCCCTTCTTCACCGCCCATCTCAGCTCCGAGACCGACGCGTCCGCGCAGCGCTGCCGCCAGGTCACCGCGCTGGCCGAGTTCGTGGCCCGGCACCGGGGCGGGAACACCGGCCATCCGCCCGTGATCACCGGCGACTTCAACGCCTGGCCCGACTCCGACGAGGTCCGGCTGTTCGGCGGCTACCGGACCGCGCCCGCCGTGCCCGGACAGTACTTCTTCGACGTCTGGGAGTACGCCGAACCGGGCGCCCCGTCGGCCACCTGGGACCTCGCCAACCCGTACGTCGCCGGGTCGCACGGGCCGAGCGTACGGGTCGACTACATCCACGTCGGACCGCCGGGCCCCGGGGGACTCGGCCACGTACGCGCCGTACGGAGGGCGGGCGACGGCCCCGTCGACGGCGTATGGCCCTCCGACCACGCGGCCGTCGTGGCCGACCTGGCGGACTGACGAACGGGGGTGCGGGAGGGGGCGCGCGGTAGACAGCGGGGCCGCAAACGTCGGTGGGTGCCGGGGCCCGGCACGGGGCTGGGGCCGGGGCGCGCTGAAGGCCCCGGCCGTACGCACCGCACCGCACCGCCCGACGTGCCCTACGGCTTCCGGCCGACCCCGCCGTGCTGTCCGATCGGCTTCGGCTCGCCCGTCGTCGAGTCGTCCGGGTGCCACAGGGGGACCGAGACGATGCCCGGGGGGAGCAGGTCGAGACCGTCGAAGTAGCCGGTGATCTGGTCGATCGGGCGGAGGTAGTACGGGACGGCGCCCGTCTCGTTGTAGGCGTCCTGGGCCCGCTCGTAGTCGGGGTCGGTGCCCCGGGAGCCCTCGTTGATGTTGAGGTAGCTGCCGGAGGGGAGGCCGGCGAGCAGGCGGCGGACGATGTCACGGGCCTCGTCGTACGAGCCGACGTGCCCCAGGATGCCGCTGAGGATCAGCGCGGTCGGCCGGGAGAGATCCAGAGTCACCGTCGCGGCCTCCAGGATGCGCTCCGGCTCGTAGAGGCTGGCGTCGACGTACGCGGTGGCGCCCTCGGGGGCGGAGTACAGCAGCGCGCGGGCGTGCGCGAGGACCATCGGGTCGTTGTCGACGTAGACGATCCGCGCCTCCGGCGCGCTGCGCTGGGCGACCTGGTGCGTGTTGTCGGCCGTGGGCAGCCCGGTGCCGACGTCCAGGAACTGCCGGACGCCCTCCACCTCCACCAGATGCCGGATGCTGCGCCGCAGGTAGGCGCGGCTGCTGCGGGCGATGGTCACGATGCCGGGGAACGCGCCGGCGTACGCGTCACCGGCCGCCTCGTCCACCGGGTAGTTGTCCTTGCCGCCCAGCCAGTAGTTCCAGATGCGGGCGGAGGCGGGCACCGAGGTGTCGACCTTCTCCTTCGCCGCCGGAGCCGCCGCCGGGTCGGGCGTCGTCGCGTGATCGGTCATGGGCGCCGTCTCCTGTCGCCGTGCAGGTGCGTCGGCACACAGACAGACGCACGTGTTGTGTCGAGCCAAACCTAAAGCCCAACACGAGTATTTCGTACGAGGGTTCCCCCTACCGTCGTCGGATCTTCCTGCTGGCTGCCAGGTGAACAGCCCTGCGGGACAGTGCCCCTAGCGTCGCCGTCCCAGGAAGATCGGGTTGGTGAAGGCCGCCATCGGGCCCGGGAAACCCGGCACGATCGGCGGCCGGCGGACCTCGGCGCGTACGTACGCCGCGTACGAGGCCGTCGTACGCCACTCGGCCGCGCCCGTACCGGACTCCGGGATCGCCGGCGAGGTGAACAGGACGCCCTGGTCGGTCACGAAGCGGATGGTGCAGCCGGCGGAGCCCGTCGCCTCCAGGCGGACGGTGACCGGGGTGTCGGCGTCCACCTTCAACCGCTCGCCGATGCCCGCGTGTTCGCCCCGCCCCCCGGACGCCGTGAACGACACGGACACCTCCTTGGACTCGGCGACGTAGGAGCGGCCCGCCCGCAGCCCCTCCTGGATCGCCTCCCGGCTCAACTCGTCGGCCAGGACCACCGTCTGGGGGCGGCCGACGGGATCGGGGTCGCGGTGCGCGTCGCTGTTGCCCATCGCCGGGATCCAGTCCCGGCGGCCCTCGCGCACGGCCGCGACGAGCATGCCGTCCCAGTCGGCGAGCGCCACCTCGTCCTCCGGCGAGTACGCCCCGTTCCACACCTCCACCGCGTCGGCCTCGCCGAAGCCGAACTTCCAGTTGCAGCCGATGCAGGTGGCGTGCGGATGGGCCGGGACGACCAGGCCCCCGGCGCGCCGGATCTGCCGGGCGTACCTGCCGAACCGGTTGTCCCGCGCCCGGTACCGCCAGTCGACGAACGTGCCCGGGTCGACGCCGAGCGCCACCACGTGCCCGTTGCGCGTGGTGACCTCCTCGCCCAGCATGATCAGCAGGTCGTCACCCGCGTGCTCGGCCCAATGGGCGTGCGCTGACTGGGTGTTGTGCTCCGAGCTGTTGATGAAGTCCAGGCCGGCGGCACGGGCGAGGGCCGCCAGCTCGGCGGGGGTGCGGCGGCCGTCGGAGTACCAGGAGTGGAGGTGGCAGTCGCCCCGGTACCAGGCCCGGCCCCGCCCCTTGGCGCGCTCCGGCGGGTACACCGGCTGCACTGGCGCGGCCGGCCGGCCGTACGTCAGGGTGATCGTGATCTCGTACGGCAGCCCGTCCGGTGCCACCGTGTACGGGCCCAGCGCGATGTGCCAGGTGCCGGGGCGTACGGGGCCCGGGACGTAGCCCGGGGTCGCCTCGTCGGTCCGGATGAAGAACTCGGTGCGGGCGCCGCCCGACCAGCCCCGGAAGCCCTTGCCGCCCAGCTCGGTGCCGCGCTCGTCGAAGACGCCGATGTCGAGCGCGTTGCCCATCGTGCCGGCCGGGACGGTCGTTCTCTCGTAGCTGTAGGAGACCTTCAACTCCCTTACCCCCGACGGTACTTCGACCGGCAGATAAACGAAGTCGGGGGAGCCGGTGGGGAGGGTCCCCCTGATCGTCCTGGTCTCCTGCTCGCCGTCCGCGGCCTCGGCGCCGCTCGTCGAAAAGGTCACGCTTCCCAACGTAAGCGCGGCCGCCGCCGACGTCACGAACAGCGCGCGCCTTCCCAGTCCGTTCCCGTCACCGTGGTCGTCGTCGCACATGCTGCTGCTCCCCGGGTCGGTCGTGAGTGACATGGCGTGGGTGGTGCGTGGGTGGTGCGTGGTGATGTGTGGCGTGGTGCGTGCGGTGGTGCGTGCCACCTTCGTATGCGGTGGTGAACTGTGGGGCAAGGGAAGGGAATCGCCAGTTTTCGAGAGAGCGGGAGAGCGCGCGCGTGTGGACACCGATCTGTCTGCTGGGCGGAGCCGGTATCACCGACCGGGTCGCGCACGGCCATGACGCGGACCGGTTCGTGGAGATCGGCTCCCTCACCAAGGTGCTCACGGGCACCGTCCTGGCCCGGCTGGAGGCGGAGGGGGACCTGGGCTTCGACACCCCGCTGGAGGAGTGCCTCGACGAGGTGCCGAGGGGGACCGGCATCACCCTCCGGCACCTCGCCGAACACACCTCGGGCCTGCCCCGGCTGCCCGTCGGACTCACCGGCCTGCCCACCGGCCCGCCCGACGACCCGTACGCCGATTTCACGGAGGCGGCCCTGCGGGAGTCGCTGCGCGACCTGGACCGGCTGACGGCCGGACGGCAGGGCCGGGAGGAGTACTCCAACCTCGGCTACGCCGTGCTCGGGCTCGCGCTCACGACCGTCACGGGCCGCTCGTACCAGCAACTGCTGGACACGCACGTCCTGTTGCCGCTCGGGCTGGACGCGGGGGCGATGACGGCGCGTCCACCGGAAGGGCGACGGCTCGTGCCGCGCGACCTGTTCGGCCGGCCCCGTCCCCTGTGGACCCTGACCGGGGCGATCCTGCCCGCCGGCGGCCTGTGGGCCGCCTGCCGGACGGTGGCGGACCTCCTGGTCGCCCTGCTCGTGGAACGCCGGTTCGGAGAGCCGGCGCCCTCCTGGCAACGGGGCCCCTCGCTCCGCTGGCATGACGGCGCCACCCGCGGCTCGTCCGCGGTGGCCGCCGCGTACGACGACGGCCGATGGGTCCTCGTCCACCGCCTCGGCCACCTGACCGGCACCAGCGAAGTCGCCAAACACGCCCTCCGCAGGACCACACCACCGCGGACCGCTTCGAGCGCCGACGAGCACTGATGCACGCCGACCGGCCGACGGTCTCGAGGGCTGACCGGCCGACCGGTCGACGGTCAAGGGGCCAACCGGCCGCCGGTCAAGGGGCCGACCGGTCGGCTCCCCCTATGTGCCGACCGGTCGGTATGGACATCCATGTCCTGAGCGGCTACAGATGACACATGCGCATCTCCGTGACGATCTTCCTCACCGACGAGACGATCACTCCGACCCGGCTCGCCCGTGAGCTGGAGCAACGCGGTTTCGCGGGGCTCTACCTCCCCGAGCACACGCACATCCCCGTCGAGCGGACGACCCCGTACCCGGCCGGCGGCGACCTGCCCCGCGAGTACGGCCGCACCCTCGACCCCTTCGTCGCCCTCGGCCAGGCCGCCGCCGTCACCGAGCGGCTGGGGCTCGGCACCGGGATCACCCTGGTCGCCCAGCACGACCCGATCGACCTCGCGAAGCAGATCGCGACCGTCGACCACCTCTCCGGCGGCCGTCTCACCCTCGGCCTCGGCTACGGCTGGAACGTCGAGGAGGCCGCCGACCACGGCGTCGAGTGGCGCACCCGGCGGGAGCTGGTGCGGGACCGGATGGCGCTGATGCGGGCGCTGTGGGCGGAGGAGCCGACGGCGTACAAGGGGGAGTACGGGAGTGTGCGGGCGAGTTCCGCGTACCCGAAGCCGGTGCAGAAGGCGCGGGGGCCGGTGGTGGGGCCGCGCACGCTGATCGGTGGGGCCGCCGGGCCGAAGCTGTTCGCGCACATCGCCGAGTACGCGGACGGGTGGCTGCCGATCGGGGGGCGGGGGCTCGGGGAGGCGCTGCCGGTGCTGCGGCAGGTGTGGGCCGACGCGGGGCGCGATCCCGCGGGCTTGCAGGTCGTGCCGTATGCCGTGCAGCCGAGTGCGGGGAAGCTGGCGTACTACGCGGAGTTGGGCATCGAGGAGGCCGTGGTGCAGCTGCCTCCGGCGGGGGAGGCGGAGGTGCTGGGGCTGCTGGACGAGTACGCGGTGTTCCTGGGGGAGGGCGCCTGAGAGCTCGGGGTGCGGGGTTCTCCGGCGGGTGCGGGTGCGGGTCCGGGTGCGGGTCCGGTGGGGCTTCTCGCGCAGTTCCCCGCGCCCCACAAGGGCCTGCGGCCCTTTCGCCCCCACCGGACCCGCACACCGAGGTGTCAGGCCGCGGGACCCACCCGGACCGTCACCGTCGAGCCGTCCTTGGCCTCCTTGACGATCTGGATCCTGGTGTTGGTGTCGGTGATCTTGACCCCGCCCGTGGGGTTCGTCTCGTCGTAGTAGGTGTGGGTGCGGTCGTCGAAGACCGACACACCCTTCTTCGACGTGACCTTCAGCGTGACCTCCTTGCCCCAGTGCAGCGTGAACGCGTCCGTGCGGCCCAGGGTGAACGTCGCGTCGTGCGTCTGGTGGTCGTTCCCGGCCAGCTCACCGTCGGACCACTTCAGGGGCTTCGGATGGGCGTCGACCGGCAGCAGCAGACCGACACCGGGGTGCTGGCTGGTGTTGTTGTCCTGCTGCGAGGTGTCCCACTTCCAGATCAGCAGGCCGTTCTGGTAGGGGTAGCGCTCCACCCAGCCCGGACCCGTGGAGTTGATCGCGAGCTTGAGGGCCTTGTCGTACGACACGTACTGGCGGTTCTCGGCGACGTAGTACTGCTCGTGCTCCGTGGTGTAGGAGCCGCCGAAGCGGGAGAAGCCGGTCGCCGCCCAGGCGGGGTCGGCGGTCTCGGCGTTGTCCGTGAACAGGGGCGAGCCGTCGGCCGTGACGGTGATCCGGTCGGCCACGAAACCCTTCTGGGCCACGTACTCGTCGGTCTTGTAGCGGAAGCGCAGGTCGACCTTCTGCCCGGCATAGGCGTCAAGGGAGTACGAGAGCTTCCTGAAGGCGTCCGTCGTGCCGTCCAGCGCCGGCTTGCCGCCGCCGTCACGGCTGATCGGCTGGCCGTCGGCGGTGCCGTCGATCGCGGTCCAGGTGGCGCCGCCGTCGGTCGAGACCTCGGTGTAGAGGAAGTCGTAGTCCTTCTCGATGTCCCACCAGCCGTCGAGGGTGAGTGCGGCGGAGGTCCTGCCGGTGAGGTCGACGGCACGGGTCAGCGTGTGGGACAGCCCGTCGCCGCTGCCGCTCCACCACTGCTGCGAACCCTCCGTGGGCTTGACGACCTCGACCTGCACCCGCTTCTTGGGCAGCTCGACCACGAGGGCCTGCTTGTCCTTGGTGTTGTACTCGGCGACGCCCAGCTTGTGAGTGGACTTCTTCCCCGCCTCGGCCTTGTCGTAGTTCAGCCAGCCGAGCTGAAGCTTGTCCCAGGCGGTCATGTCGCCGGGCAGGTCACCGATCTCGGTGCTGCTCTGGCCGAGCCAGGAGCCGCCCGACATCAGGGTCCAGAAGCCGGTGGAGTTGTCGCCCTTGCCGCTGGTGTCGTAGTGGTCCGGCAGACCGAGGTCGTGGCCGTACTCGTGGGCGAAGACACCGAGGCCGCCGTTCTCCGGCATGACCGTGTAGTCACCGACCCAGATACCGGTGTCGCCGATCGGGGCGCCACCGCGCTTGTTGCCCTCGGGGCCCGTCTTGTCCCAGTCGTCGCTGAACGCGTACCAGCGGTGGGACCAGATGGCGTCCTCGCCCTGCGCTCCGCCGCCGGCCTCCTCGCCCTCACCGGCGTGCACGATCTGGAAGTGGTCGATGTAGCCGTCGGGCTCGTTGAAGTCACCGTCGCCGTCGAAGTCGCCGCGGTCCCAGACGTCGAACGTCGCAAGATCCGTCTTGATCTCGGTGTCCGTGCGCCCCGCGGCCTGCTGCCGCTCCACCCAGGCGGTGACACCGTCCGCGACCAACTGCCAGACACAGGTGTCGGGCTCGCACTTGTTGGAGCCGTAACGGGCCGCGTTGTAGGGGACCTTGACCCAGTCCGCGACCTCACCCTCGATCGAGTAGCGGCCCGAGGACTGCTTCTCGTAGTACTTCTTCATCGACTCGGTCTTCTTGCCGGTGCCGAAGAGCATCTGCTCGTAGTGCGCGCGGTTGTAGTCGGCCCTCCACGCCTTCGTGTTGTCCTTCGCGCGGTCCGGCTCGGCTATCCGGTTGTGCAGGGGGCCGGGCGTGCCGCCGTAGGTGCTGTCCTCCCGGTCGCCGAACTCGACCAGGACCGTGAAGATCCGGTCGGTCTTCTCGCGTCCCAGCTCGACGTACTTGGGGTCGCCCTTCTTGCTCTTGAGCTGCACCACCTTGGAGCCGTCACGGTCCTTGACCGGGGCGTCGCCGGATATGACCTGCTTCAGGGCCTCCTCGCGCTGGGCGGCCTGTGTCTTGCTGAGCGGGCTTCCGAGGTCGTGCTCGTGCGCGGAGTGGGAGTGGGTGTGGGCGTGGGCGTGGGTATGGCCGTGGGCGTGAGCGTGGGCCGGGTCATGGTGGTCCGTGGCCGGGGTCGGCGCGTGGGCTTCGGCGGTCTGTGTGCCGGTCACGGTGGAAAGCGTGAACGTCGCCGCGGCGGTGGCCAGGGCCACGCCGGTCGCCGCGGCCCTGAACGTCCAGCGGTTGCTGGTCATTTGTGTGGGGGGTCCTTCCTGGACGCGGTCGGCCGTGCGGGCGCGGCGGACGGTCCTGTTCCGTGACGCCCGTGGCCTGTGACACGCGTGATGGTTCAAGTGAAAGTATTTGACCGGAGGTTGAGAAAAAAAGAAAGCTCGCAATCGGCTGAGGCACGAGTAACTGCCCTATCGGACAGCCATAGTTGGCCTTGCGCACGAAGTGTTCACCGATCCCCCAAGCGGGGCGCAAAATTACCCACTGGTAAGCCCGCTCATGCTCGGCGGTGATTACCGAACGGTAATCGCTGGGCGTTAATCGATGGCCGATATTCGGCGCTCGCCCGGGGTTTGTCGATGGCCGAATCCCGCTGGGTGGTCGCCTGCCGTCAGATCGCCCGTCACGGCGCGGCCGATCACACCGTGTGACGAATCCCGGTCCCTCCGGCTCGCCGTGCCTGTCTGGGCCGATCCGGTCGCTCGTATGCTCGACGAATGACGACTTCCGCGACCTCTGGAAACGGACCCACCGACCCCACCGGCTCCACCGGCCCCACCGAGAACTCGATGCGGCGCGCGCTCAAACGCGCCCGTGACGGCGTGGCGCTCGACGTGAGCGAGGCGGCGGTGCTGCTCCAGGCGCGCGGCGCGGACCTGGAGGATCTCGCCGCGTCGGCCGCGCGGGTACGGGACGCGGGGCTGGCGGAGGCCGGGCGGCCCGGCGTCATCACGTACTCCAAGAGCGTCTTCATCCCGCTCACCCGGCTCTGCCGGGACAAGTGCCACTACTGCACCTTCGTCACCGTGCCGGGCAAGCTGCGCCGGGCCGGCCACGGGATGTTCATGTCGCCGGACGAGGTGCTGGACGTGGCCCGCAAGGGGGCCGCGCTCGGCTGCAAGGAAGCGCTGATCACGCTCGGCGACAAGCCGGAGGACCGCTGGCCGGAGGCGCGCGAGTGGCTCGACGCGCACGGCTACGACGACACGATCGCGTACGTCCGCGCCATCTCCATCCGCATCCTGGAGGAGACGGGCCTGCTCCCGCACCTCAACCCGGGCGTGATGTCGTGGACGGACTTCCAGCGGCTCAAGCCGGTGGCGCCCTCCATGGGCATGATGCTGGAGACGACCGCGACCCGCCTGTGGTCCGAGCCGGGCGGCCCCCATCACGGCTCCCCGGACAAGGAGCCGGCGGTCCGGCTGCGGGTGCTGGAGGACGCGGGCCGCTCCTCCGTCCCCTTCACCTCCGGTGTCCTCATCGGCATCGGCGAGACGTACGAGGAGCGCGCGGAGTCCCTCTTCGCCCTCCGCAAGGTCTCCCGGGCCTACCACGGCATCCAGGAACTGATCATCCAGAACTTCCGCGCCAAGCCGGACACCGCGATGCGCGGCATGCCGGACGCGGAGCTGGACGAGCTGGTCGCCACGGTGGCCGTCGCCCGGCACCTCATGGGCCCCGCCGGCTGCATCCAGGCCCCGCCGAACCTCGTCGACAGCGAGTACGAGCGGCTGATCGGCGCCGGGATCGACGACTGGGGCGGGGTGTCCCCCCTCACCATCGACCATGTGAACCCCGAGCGCCCCTGGCCGCAGATCGAGGAACTCACCGAACGGTCCCGTGCCGCCGGCTTCGAGATGCGTGAACGCCTCTGCGTCTACCCGGAGTTCGTCTCGCGCGGCGAGCCGTGGCTGGACCCGCGCCTGCTGCCGCACGTACGGGCGCTCGCGGACCCGGAGACCGGCCTCGCCCTGCCGGACGCGGTCGTCGAGGGCCACCCGTGGCAGGAGCCCGACGAGGTCTTCGTCTCCACCGGCCGGACGGATCTGCACACCGCCATCGACACCGAGGGCCGCACCGGCGACCGCCGCGAGGACTTCGACTCCGTCTACGGCGACTGGGGCGCCCTGCGCGAGGCGGCGGCGCCCGGGATGGCCCCCGAGCGCATCGACACGGACGTACGGGCGGCGCTGTCGACGGCGGCCGACGACCCGACGAAGCTGACGGACGCCGAGGCGCTCGCCCTGCTGCACGCGGACGGCCCGGCGCTCGACGCGCTCACCCGGATCGCGGACGACGTCCGGAAGACGGCCGTCGGTGACGACGTCACGTACATCGTCACCCGGAACATCAACTTCACCAACGTCTGCTACACCGGCTGCCGCTTCTGCGCCTTCGCGCAGCGCCGCACGGACGCCGACGCGTACACGCTCTCCCTCGACCAGGTCGCCGACCGCGCCCAGCAGGCCTGGGAGCTCGGCGCCGTCGAGGTCTGCATGCAGGGCGGCATCCACCCCGACCTGCCGGGAACGGCTTACTTCGACATCGCGAAGGCCGTGAAGTCCCGCGTCCCCGGCATGCACGTCCACGCCTTCTCCCCGATGGAGGTGGTGAACGGCGCGACCCGCACCGGGATGTCGATCCGCGAGTGGCTGACGGCCGCGAAGGAGGCGGGCCTCGACTCCATCCCCGGCACGGCGGCGGAGATCCTGGACGACGAGGTCCGCTGGGTCCTGACCAAGGGCAAGCTGCCGACGGCGACCTGGATCGAGGTGGTGACGACAGCCCACGAGGTGGGCATCCGCTCCTCCTCGACGATGATGTACGGGCACGTCGACCAGCCCCGCCACTGGCTGGGCCACCTCCGCACGCTGGCGCGGATCCAGCAACAGACCGGCGGTTTCACGGAGTTCGTGACCCTGCCCTTCATCCACACCAACGCGCCCGTGTACCTGGCGGGCATCTCCCGCCCCGGCCCGACGATGCGCGACAACCGCGCTGTCACCGCCATGGCGCGCCTCCTGCTCCACCCCCACATCCCCAACATCCAGACCAGCTGGGTCAAGCTGGGCACGGAGGGCGCGGCCGAGATGCTCCGCTCGGGCGCCAACGACCTGGGCGGCACCCTGATGGAGGAGACCATCTCCCGCATGGCGGGCTCCTCCTACGGCTCCTACAAGTCGGTCAAGGACCTGATCGCGGTCGCGGACACGGCGGGCCGCCCCGCCCGCCCCCGCACGACGCTGTACGGGGCCGTCCCGGAGGAACGCCGGCAGGCGGCCGAGGCCTCGGACGGCCATCTGCCGGAGCTGCTGCCGGTGTTGGACTGACGGGAGGAAGTGGAGGCGGGCGTCCGCCCGGGTACCTTCAGGGGGACCGGGCACGGGGGTGGGACCGATGAGGCCGACGCGGCCGACGATGCAGGAGCTGATCGCGCGCCGGAAGCGCGCCGGGTTCGTGGGGCGCCGAAGCGAACTCGACCTGTTCCGGGCGAACTTCGACACCGCGCCCGAGGACGAGCGGCACACGTTCGTCTTCCACGTCCACGGCCCGGCGGGGGTCGGCAAGTCCTCGCTCCTCCGCGAGCTGGAGGCCGTGGCGACCCAGCGGAAGGCGCTCACCGCCCGCACCGACGAGACGGTGAACAGCGTGCCGGAGGCCATGGCGGCCATCAGCGCGCAGTTCGCCCGGCAGGGCGCCGAGCTGAAGGCGCTCGACAAGCTGCTCGCCGCCTACCGCCAGCGCCGGCACGAGGCGGAGACGGCGTCGGCCGCGCTGGACGCGGGGCCGGACGCCGTCGTCCAACCCGCCCCGCCCTCGGCGGGCAGCCTGGCGGCCACCCAGGCCGGGCTGATCGGGCTGGGCATGGTCCCGGTCGTGGGGGCCTTCGCCGGCGCCGTCGACCCGGCCCAGGTCGCCCACCGGACCGACAGGCTGCGGGCGGCGCTGAGCGCACGGTTCCGCAACCACGACGACGTACAGCTGGTGCTGGAGCCCCTGAAGGCCCTCACACCGGTCTTCGTCTCGGAACTGGACCGGGTGGCCGCCGACGTCCCCTGGATCGCCCTCTTCTTCGACACCTACGAGCGGACCTCGCCCTTCCTCGACACCTGGCTCCTGGACCTCGTCACGACGGACCGGCACGGCGCCCTCCCCGCGAACGTGATCCTCACCCTCGCGGGCCAGCACGGCCCCGCCCCGGCCCGCTGGGGCGACTACGCGGGCTTCGTCACCGAGCTGGCCCTGCGCCCCTTCACGGAGTCCGAGTCCCGTCAGCTGCTCGCGGCGCGGCAGGTCGTGGACGAGACGGTCGTACGGGAGGTGCTGCGGCTCTCCGGTGGCCTTCCGGTGCTCGTGTCGACGCTGGCCAGGCACCCGGACGGCGGTCCGGGCACGGTGGACGACCCCTCCGCCACGGCCGTGGAGCGCTTCCTGAAATGGGAGCGGGACCCGGCGCGGCGGGCGACGGCACTCGCGTGCGCGCTGCCGCGATGGCTGGACGAGGACCTGCTCGGGGCACTGGTGGACGGCGAGGAGACCCAGGAACTCTACGAGTGGCTGTGCGGGCTGCCGTTCGTGAGCGAGCGGGCCGGCCGGGCGGAGTTCCACGGCGTCGTGCGGACCGCCATGCTCCGGCTCCAGCGCGCCCGGACGCCGAGGCAGTGGACCGAACGTCACACGCGGCTGGCGGAGGCGTTCGGCGAGCGGCGCGCCTCGGCAGGGGAAGGGCTGGACCCGGCCGACCTGTGGCTCGACGAGTCCTGGCGCGAGCTGCGGCTCGAAGAGCTCTACCACCTGCTGTGCGCCCGTCCGCAGATCGCCCTGGTGCAGGCGCTGCGGGACGTCGTCGACGCGTGCGACGCCGACGAGGGGGCGGCGCGGGGCTGCGCCCAGGCACTGTCGGACGCGGGGGACCAGACGGAGGCGGAAGCGGTGGGCGCGTGGGGACGCGACCTCCTCGCGGCCCTCGCCGAGGAGCCCGACGGTGTGCTGCCCGCGCTGGCTCTGCTCCTGACCCGGGCGGACCTCGACGCGCCCGTGCGGGCCAGGGCGCACGGCGTACGGGGGCGGGAACTGCGCTGGGCGGGGGAGTACGACCGGGCCCTCGCCGAGTACGACCGTGCCGTCGCGCTGGACCCGGAGTCGGCCGACGCGTACCAGGGGCGGGGAATCACGCGGCGCAGACTGGGCGCCCACGCGGCCGCCCTGGCCGATGTCGACCGTGCCGACGCGTTGCGCCCCGGCACCGCCCACACCCTCGGCGTGCGGGGGGACATCCTGCACGCCATGGGCCGCTACGAGGAGGCGGTGGCCGCCTTCGACCGCGTCCTCGACCTCGATCCCGCACACAGGCTGGCCATGGCGAGCCGGGGACAGAGCAGGCACCACCTCGGCGACGACGAGGGGGCGCTCGCCGACTTCGACCGGGCGCTGGAGAACGATCCGGAGTACCTGTGGGCCCTGGTCCACCGGGCGGAGCTGTACCTGGACCAGAACCGGCCCGACGAAGCCTTCGCCGACCTCGACCGGGCCGTGCGGATCGCTCCGGACAGCGCCTGGATCGCCTCCGAACGCGGAGACGCCTACCGGCTGGCGGGCAGGAACGAGGAGGCCGTCGAGGAACTCGGGCGGGCCTGCCGGCTCGATCCCGGCCATGTCTCCGCACACGGGAGTCTCGGTTACGCGCTCGCGCGCCTGGGCCGCCACGGAGAGGCACGCGCGGCCTTCGACCGTGCGATCGAACTGAATCCGAGGTACGCGTGGGCCATGGTCCACCGGGCCTTCCTCCTGGGCGACCTGGGGGACGAGGAAGGCATGCGGGCGGATCTGGACCGCGCGGTGTCGGCGGACGGGGGCACCTGGGCGCTGGGCCAGCGGGCTCTCGCCCACCAGAACGCCGGCCGCTACCGGGAAGCGCTCCAGGACTACGAGCGCGCACGGGAACGCGAGCCCGACCGCTGGGCCTCGGAGAAGGCGGCCGCTCTGCGCGCCCTGAGCGGCGACGACGACGCGGTCGCCGAGCTCGACCGGGTGCTGGACCGCGATCCGGACGACGTGGCCATGCTGGCGAACAGGAGCGTGGTGCGCCTGAGGCGAGGACAGTACGAGTCGGCGCTCCGGGACCTGGACCGGGCGATCGCGCTCCGCCCGGACACGACGAGCCTGTACGCCGCCCGGGCCAGGACGTACATCGCCTGCGGGCGCCTCCCGCAGGCGCTCGCCGACCTCGGGCAGTGCGTGGAGCGGGGGGAGGAGCCCGAGTGGGCGACCCGCAGGAGCGCCGAGGTGCTGCTGTGGTGCGGCCGTCACGACGAGGCCCGGCAGCTGCTGGACGGTCTCGGGGCCACCGCGGAGGAGACGGACGACGCGGAAGCGGCGACGACGCGCTGGTACGTCGACAGCGAGAGCGACCGCTGGGAACGCGCGCGGCACGTCGGCGATCCGACGGCGGCCGTGAGACACAGCCTCCGGCTCATCCGGGCGCAGTCGTCCCTCTTGCTGGGGAGCACGCGGGAGCCGCGGGTCGTCGACGAACTGTCCGGTGTCCTACGGGGGATCACCCAGTGGGAGGACGGGAGCACCGCCACCGACGCCTTCGCGGAGGTGCTGGTCGCCTGCGCGTTGGCGGACTGGTCCCGAGCCGACTCGATGCTCTCCGAGGGGCTGGCGCGGGAGCACGACTGGGAGGACCTGGCCGACCTCGCCCTCCGGCTGACCCTTCAGTCCCGCGCCCCCGACGCCGACCCGGAGCGCCTCGCCCCGCTGATCACCAGGATCACCGAGGCCCGCGACGCCTTCCGGGCCCGCCACGCGTCAGAGGGGCCGACGGACGACCGGGCGACCGAGCCGGGGGCGACGACCGCCGCCGGGTGACCGGGGGCGGGAAGTGACCGCCCCCGGGACCCGTCACGCGACTCGGGACCCGTGACGCGGCTCGGCGACCGGTCAGCCGTCCGCGGCCGCGGACGCGCGGTCATCCGTCGGCAGGTACGTCACCAGCAGGACCACTCCGCTCAACAGGAACACGCGGAGGGCCGCGTCGAGGCCGTTCCAGTCGCTGGACTGCCACATGACGAACCACTCGCCGCCGATGGCGATGAAGCCGGCGCCGAAGAGGAGGAGGACCATGAGGAGGCCGCCGGTGCTGTAGCGGCGGGCGGTGTGGAAGGTGCGGTGACCGAGGGAGCGGGCCCAGAAGTAGGTGGCGGCGACGAGCAGCAGCGCCGCCACGGTCTCCCAGACGATGATCAGGACGTACGCCGCGTCCTGCACGCCCTTCGACTCGATGGCCCGCCACATCAGGTCCTCGTCCTTGAACGTGGTGTCCATGGCGAAGACATGGCGGACGAACTGCTGGTTCGTGCCGAAGTCGGTGATGTTGCTGAACGCGACGAGCGCCATGTAGAGGGCGACCGTGCCGACGAGCAGGGTGCAGGCGAGGGGGAGAAGTGAGCCGCGGGGGGTCCGGGTTTCAGCCATGGTCCCACTATGTGCGTGATCATGCGCCAACCCCAGGTGTTTTTCGGTGCGTTGGATCTCCGGGGGAGCCGCGGTGGCCGAAAGACGGGACCCTCCCGTGGCCGGGCGGCCCCCTCGCGAGGGCTGTCGCGCGCGGCCACGGATTCTCCGGTTCTCCGGGAGTTGGACCCGGTTACGGCGGCTGTTCGCATCCGTCCGTCTGACGACTGAAGTGGATCAATGGGTGTGGCGAACGAGACGTTTGAGGCGCATCCGGAGCCCTGATTGGACCGTTCCCCTTCCATTACAGTGCTGGACTGTCGAGCCGTACGGGCGTACGGATGTACTGACGTACTGACGTACGGGTCGGGCAGGGGCCGTGAGGAGGCCGGGGTGGGTGCGACAGCCGGTGCCGTCTGGGGGCGGGTCGAGCAGCAGGATTTCCGCAGCCGGGTGCGCGGGACGCTGCTGGGCGCGGCCGTGGGCGACGCGCTGGGCGCGCCGGTCGACCAGCTCACCCTGGCGCAGCTCGGTGAGGCGTACGGCCCGGAGGGGCTGACCGATCTGGCCTCCGCGTACGGCAGGCGCGGCGCGATCACCGACCTCACGCAGCTCACCCTGTTCACCGTCGACGGCCTGATCCGCGCCCAGGTGCGCCGGGACACGGGCGTCTGGCACCCGCCGACGGATCTGCACCGGGCGTATCTGCGCTGGGCGGCGACCCAGCGGGACTGGGGGCCCGACGAACGCCGCAAGGACGACGGCTGGCTCGCGCGCGAGGAGTGGCTCTACGCGCGGCGCGACCCCTCCCTGATCTGCCTCCTCGGCTTCGCCGACGGGACCATGGGCACCCTCGACGCCCCCAAGAACCCCGGCGCGTCCGGTGCCGAGGCCGCCGCCCGCTCGGCGCCGTTCGGTCTGCTCGTCGGCTGGGAGCCCCAACTCGTCTTCCAGCTGGCCGTGGAGTGCGCGGCCCAGACCCACGGCCACCCCACCGCGTATCTGTCCGCCGGCTCGTACGCCGTGATCGTCCACGCCCTCGCGCGGGGGGAGAGCCTCGACGCCGCCGTCCAGAAGACCCTGGTGCTGCTGGCCGCCCGCCCCGGTCACCAGCCCGTCGCCGACGCCCTGCAACAGGCCGTCGCCGCCGTACGCCAGGGCCCGCCGTCGCCCGCCGTCGTCGAGCAGCTCGCCGGCGACGGCTGTGCCGCCGGGGTCCTGTCCGTCGCCGTGTACTGCACCCTGGTCGGCGAGGACATACGCCAGGGTCTGTGCCTCGCCGTCAACCACGGGGGCCCTTCGGGGGCCTCCGGTGCCCTGACGGGCGGCCTCCTAGGCGCCCTCCACGGCGAGACGGCCCTGCCGCCGGCCTGGCTCGCCGAACTGGAGGGCCGCCCCACGATCCTCGTCCTGGCCGACGACTTCGCCCTGGAAATGACCCAGGGCCCGGCCCTGCACGCCCCCGCAGGAGCAGTCCCAGGCTGGCTGACCCGCTACCCCCGAGCCTGACCCAGGCCCCGCGCCCTTATGGACGGCCCGGCGCAAGCCCGCGCACCGCCCACTCCGGCCCACTCCGACAGGGGCGCGAAGAACTGCCCGCCCAGCCGCGACGCACGCTCACCCGAAACACAACGGAACCGTTCCTATGGACTGAGCAGGCGTGAGCCCACTCGGCCGCGCGCCCCGAACGGTCTTGGGCGAGCTGGTCCCCGGCGTACTCGACCCCGGGGCAGCGACACGCATCCTGTACGTGGTCCGGTCCCGGGAGGCCAGTTCCCTGCGCGACGTGGCCTGTTACAACGCCCTCGTGCACGCTCCTCGGCGAGCAGCTGGCAACCCCCCGAGCGGCCCCCAGCCCGAGCCCAGCGCAGCGATAGCGTGGTGATCATGGCTCCCTGGAACATACGCCCCGCATCCGCGGCGGACGTCACCGCCGTGGCCGAGCTGCGCGCCGTCGTCATGCGGCCCGACCTCGAACGCCTCGGGCGCTACGACCCCCACCGCGTCCGCCAACGCTTCCGCGACGCCTTCGACCCGGCCCACACCTGGATCATCGAGGTCGCCGACACCCTCGCCGGCTGCGTGGCCCTCCGCCCGGCCGCCGACGCGCACTGGCTGGAGCACTTCTACCTCGCCCCCCACCTCCAGGGCACCGGCATCGGCACAGCCGTCCTCCGCACCCTCCTCAGCCGCTGCGACCACGACGGCGTACCGGTCCGCCTCAACGTCCTCCGGGGCAGCCCCGCCAGGCGCCTCTACGAACGCCACGGCTTCCGCCTGGAGACCGAGGACCCGGTGGACGTCTACATGCTCCGCCCGCCGACCCGCCCGGCGAGCCCGATACCATCGGCCGGCCCGGCCCACCCGCTGCCGAAATAGGTGTCACGCCGCGGCCGAGCCGCCCTACCGTGGCCCGATGACCACCCAGATGATCATCCTCAACGGCGGTTCCAGCTCCGGAAAATCCGGCCTCGTCCGGTGCCTGCAAGCCGAACTGCCCGAGCAGTGGCTCACGTTCGGGGCCGACTCCCTCATCGACGCCATGCCCGCGAGGATGCAGACGTCGGACGGCGGCATCGAGATCTCCACCGACGGCGCGGTCGCCGTCGGAGCGGAGTTCCGCGCCCTGGAACAGGCCTGGGCCCGCGGCATCGTGGCCATGGCCCGCGCGGGCGCCCACATCATCATCGACGACGTCTTCCTCGGCGGAGCCGCCTCCCAGCAGCGCTGGCAGAAGCTCCTCGACGACGGGAACGACCCCCTGGACGTCCTCTGGGTCGGCGTCCGCTGCGACCGCGCCGTCGCCGCGGCCCGCGAGATCGCCCGCGGCGATCGGGTCCCGGGCATGGCCGCCGCCCAGGCGGA
Organism: Streptomyces sp. MB09-02B; assembly: GCF_033794485.1. Taxonomy (NCBI): domain Bacteria; kingdom Bacillati; phylum Actinomycetota; class Actinomycetes; order Kitasatosporales; family Streptomycetaceae; genus Streptomyces; species Streptomyces sp. MB09-02B. Next base: position 8,282 of record NZ_JARGEE010000044.1, on the reverse strand, counting down.
CGTCGTCCACCAGGGCGTCCACTACGACCTGGAGGTCGACACCACCCACGCCGAGTCCCTGGCCTGCGCCCGCACGATCGCGGCCCACCTAGGGCTTCGCCGCACACAGCCGTGAGGGCCGCCCCGGCGTCCCCGGGAACGACCCTCACGGACCGCAAGCGAACGGACCCCGCGGCCCCCTTACGCCCTCAGACCCCGCTGGGGCTGGACGCGTCCCTGCCCTGGGCCGGCACCGGTGCCACGGCCCCGGCTCCGCCCTTGCCGTCGCCGTCGCCGTCCGAGTTGATCGTCTCGATGATCGCGAGCCGCTCGGGGGTGTCCTCCGGCTTGATGAAGCCGATGACGATGTACAGGACCAGCGAGACGGCCAGCGGGATGGACACCTGGTACTGCAGGGGCACACCGCCGTCGAGGTTCCAGTGGATCGGGTAGTTGACCAGCCAGAAGGCGAACAGCCCGCACGCCCAGCTGGTGAGCGCCGCCGTGGGCCCGGAGCGGCGGAACGGCCGCAGCAGTCCGAGCATCATCGGGATGGCCATCGGTCCCATCAGCCCCGCCACCCACTTGATGACGACGGTGATGATGTCCTTGAAGGCGGGCGAGTTGACCTGGGTCGCCGCCGCCATGGACAGACCGAGGAAGACGACGGTCGTGATCCGGGCGACCCGCAGCCCCTGCCCCTCGCTCCAGCTGCGCGCCCGGCGCCAGATCACCGGCGCGCAGTCCCGCGTGAAGACGGCGGCGATGGCGTTCGCGTCGGACGAGCACATGGCCATCGTGTGGGAGAAGAACCCGACGATGACAAGGCCCAGCAGCCCGTGCGGCAGCAGCTGTTCGGTCATCAGGGCGTACGAGTCGGAGCCGTCGCCCTTCTCCGAGGTCACCAGCAGCGGTGACATCCACATCGGGAAGAACAGCACCAGCGGCCAGACCAGCCACAGGGCCGCCGACAGCCGGGCGGAGCGCTCGGCCTCGTACGGGGTGGCCGTGGCCATGTAGCGCTGGGCCTGGTTGAGCATGCCGCCGTTGTACTCGAAGAGCTTGATGAAGAGGAAGGCGAGCAGGAAGACCGTGCCGTAGGGGCCCACCAGCGGTTCGGCGTGGCCGTCCAGCTTCGGGTGGTCCCACACGCCGAAGAAGCCGCCGTAGTCGCCCAGTTTCGCCACGACGGCGATGAACATGGCGATCCCGGCGAGGAGTTGGATGACGAACTGCCCCAACTCGGTGAGCGCGTCGGCCCAGAGGCCGCCGATCGTGCAGTAGACGGCCGTGATCGTGCCGGTGATCAGGATGCCCTGGTTCAGGGACACGCCCGTGAAGACCGACAGCAGGGTCGCGATCGCGGCCCACTTGGCACCGACGTCCACGATCTTCAGCAGCATGCCGGACCAGGCCAACGCCTGCTGGGTACCCAGGTTGTAACGGTTCTTCAGGTACTCGAGCGGGGAGGCTACGTGCAGCCGTGAGCGCAGCCGGTTGATGCGCGGCGCGAACAGCTTGGAACCGATGGCGATACCGAGGGCGATCGGGAACGACCAGGTCACGAAGGAGGTGACGCCGTAGGTGTAGGCGATGCTGGCGTAACCGGTGAACATCACCGCGCTGTAGCCCGACATGTGGTGCGAGATGCCGGAGAGCCACCAGGGCATTTTGCCGCCGGCGGTGAAGTAGTCGCTGACGTTGTCCACACGCTTGTGCGACCAGACGCCGATCGCGACCATCACACCGAAGTAGCCGATGAGCACGGCCCAGTCGAGACTATTCATGGGCCCCCTTCCAGGGTCCGCCGCCAGGTTCAGACTTGGGTCAGGCATGTGAACTCTGGGTTCGGTGGCATGCCCACGGCAAGGAAGCGGAAGGTCAAGAGCGGGTAAAGAAGTTCCGTGCGATGACCTGGGTTTATGTATATGAACCCTGAATGGCCGAAAAGGATCACCCGCGAAGCCCGCCGAAAGACCGCCGACGCCCCGGCCGGCGCGTCCCCGATGCACCGGCCCGCGCGTCCGCCGACGCGCCCGCCAAGGCGCCCGCCAAGACGTCCGCCGACGCACCGCCAAGGCGCCGCCGACTCGGCGGTCAGCGCATCAGCTCCCCCGCGTTGACGAGCAGCGACTGGCCGGTGATCGCCCGTGCGCGGTCGGACGCCAGGAAGACCGCCGCGTCCGCCACGTCCCCGTCGGTGGCCGGCTCCGGCAGCGCCATCCGCTCGGTCAGCCGGCCCAGCACCTCCGCCTCCGGCACGCCCTCGCTGTGCGCCGTGAACCGTACGTACGCCTCCACGGGCGGCCCCCACATCCAGCCCGGCAGCACGGTGTTGAACCGGATCCGGTGCGGGCCCAACTCCCGGGCCAGCGAGTACATCGCACTGGTCAGCGCCCCCTTGGACGCCGCGTACGCGGCCTGCCGCACCTGCGAGGGCGCGGCCACCGACGACTGCGTGCCGATGAAGACGACCGAGCCGCCGCCCGCCGCCTTCAGGCCGGGCAGACAGGCCCGGGTCATCCGCAGGGTCCCCAGCAGGTTCACGTCCAGGACCGCCTGCCAGGTGGTGAAGTCGGCGTCCTCCAGGCCCCCGAAGTAGCTGTCCCAGGCCGCCACGTGCACCACCGCGTGCACACCCCCGAACCGCTCCCGCGCCAGCGCCGCGAGCGCCGCGCACTGCGCCTCGTCCGTGATGTCGGTCGCCTGGTACGCCGTGTGCGCGCCGTCCGGGTCCACATCCGCCGCGGCCTTGGCGAGATTCGCCTCCGTGCGCGCCCCCAGCACGGCGTTCCCGCCGTCCCGTACGACCGCCGCGGCGACCCGCCGGCCCAGTCCGGGCCCGACCCCCGAGACGACGACGGTCCTTCCCGCGAGCAGTGACATCGAAGACCTCCCGGCTCTGGCGCATTATCTGACGGAGCGTCAGAGTATGGGCGACCGCAGGTGGACGGAAGGGAAAGCGCATGAGCGAGGACACCCGCAGTGCCACGTACGCCGAACTGGCCGCCGTCGGCCCCTACGGCGTCCGCCCCGGGCACGCCCTGATCACGATGGTCGAGCCGCACCCGGGCCACGAGTACGCGTACAACCGCTGGTACGAGGACGACCACTACTACGCGGGCGCGATGGCGATGCCCTGGATGTTCGCCGGACGCCGCTGGGTCGCCACCCGCGACCTCCAACTCCTCCGCACTCCCGAGAAGTCGGCGATCGCCCAGCCGGTCACCGCCGGCTGCTACCTCTCCACGTACTGGATCACGGACGGCCGCTACGACGACCACATGCGCTGGACCGTCGCCATCAACAAACGGCTGAATCGCGACGCACGCGTCTACCAGGACCGTACGCACGTCTTCACGGCGTTCCAGGACCACGAGGCGACCGTCTACCGCGACGGGGCCGCCGGGCCGCGTGACGTCCACGCCCTGGACCACCCGTACGCGGGCCTCGTGCTGCAAGTCGTCGACGCCGAAGGGCCGGAGGAGCGGGGGGAGTTGCTGGAGTGGCTGCGGTCGCGCCATCTCCCGAAGCGGCTCGCCGGTTCACCGGCCGCGATGGTCACGGTCTTCCGGCCCACTCCGCTGCCGCTCGACCGGATGTCGTACGTCAAGCAGGTCGAGGGCGTCGACACCCGCCTCACCCTGCTGTGGTTCCTGGAGGCCGACCCACGGGACTGCTGGGAGGCGTCCTTCGGCGGGCTGGGGGAGGCGATCGCCGAAGGCGGGCTGGGACGGCTGGAGTTGCTGGCCCCGTTCGTCCCCACGGTGCCGGGGACGGACCGGTACGTGGACCGGCTGCGCTAGGCGAACCCCCGATCGTGTCCGGGCGAAGGTCGAACCCCGATCGCGTCCGGGCAAAGGCCGAGCCCCCTCGGCCAGGACGGCGGGCCGGTCGAGAGGGCTCTGTCGGTGGTGCTTGTGGAGTTGTCGTTCAGGCGCTCGATCGAGGGCCGGAACCGTATCTCAGGCCTTGACCGAGGAGACGAAGGTGTTCCACGCCTCGGCGGGGAACGCCAGGGTGGGACCGTCGGTGACCTTGGAGTCCCGGACCGCCATGGCGGACAGGACGGGGGACTTGATCTCGACGCACGCGCCGTTCCCCTGGGAGTAGGAGGACTTGACCCACCTGTCCGTGGCGCCTTGCTGAATTGCCATTTCTGCTCCGGTGCTGGTTCGTCGCTGAGTTGCTGTCGCCGCGCCGCGAGTTCCCTGCGGAACCCGCGGTTCGGTTTGCGCCAAGACTGCTGATCTCCTGGCGTGATCGACGCTACTCGTCAGCATCGGCAGACGAAGCGACTATTCACTCGTGCGGGTGGCATATTCCAATATGGTCTTCCATTGGAGCCTATGGAGGGTGTATCTTCCGCCGCTTCCTCGGTCGGGAGTTCAGCGAGCGTATTCCTTCGCGACTCTTTCGATGAACTGCCGCGACTGCTCCACGTTCAGGGCCTGCGCCCGGAGGTGCTCGTACATGACGGTGTACTTCTGCACGTCGTGCGGCTTCTCCAGGTAGAGGTCGCTGGTCACCCCTTCGATGTACACGACGCTCGAATCGGCCGCGTCGACGAACTCCAGGATGGCGTACTGGCCGTTGATGCCCGGGTGGGCGCCGACCTCGAACGGCAGGACCTGCACCGTGACATGGGGGACCTGGGACAACTCGATGAGGTGGTCCAGCTGTTCGCGCATCACCGACGGGGAGCCCACCACCCGGCGCAGGGCCGCCTCGTCCAGCACGGTCCACAGCCGCAGCGGGTTGGTGTCGGTGGTGACGCGGTCCTGGCGCCGTATGCGGACTTCCACCCGCTTGTCGATCTCGGTCGCCGACGTCTCGGGCAGTGCGCCCCGGATGATCGCCTCGGCGTACGGGCGGCTCTGCAGCAGCCCGGGGACGACCTGGGGGTCGTACACCCGCAGCGACTCCGCGTCCGTCTCCAGGCCGATGTAGACGCTGTACGGCACGTCCCCGAACGCATGCCACCAGCCCTGCTGGCGGGAGTCCTTGGCCATCTGCATCAGGGAGTCGACGACTCTCTGGTCCTCGACCTCGTAGACCCCGCAGAGGTCGCGGACGTCGCGCTGGCTGATGGAGCGGCGGCCGTTCTCCAGGCGGCTGATCTTCGACTGGGAGACCAGCAGCCGCTCGGCGACCTCTTCGGCGGTCATGCCCTTGAGCTCGCGGAGCCGACGCAGCTCCTGGCCCAACCGGCGTCGCCTGACGGTGGGATTGACATTGGACGCCACGGGACGTGCACCTCCGGCTGCGTGCCTCTACTTTGCGTATCTGCTGCTGAGCAGATTGCCACCAAGGTGCTGAGTACCGCTGGAAAACAGCGGATATGCGCTGCGCACGCGCCGTTTGCGCGGGTGTTTTCCCGCCGCGGAGGGATCTCCGCCGGATATTCGCCGGATGTCCCTACGGACAGCCGAGAGTTGTGGCGCGAGGGGCGCGCGACCGGACCCGAGTCCGGACCCGGGCCGGGCTCGTGGCACGGACGTGAGTCGGCTTCGTGGCACGGACGCGAGTCGGCTTCGTGACACGGACCCGAGTCGGGTTCGTGGCGCGGGCATGCGGTCGCGCGGGGCGTGTGCGGCCGTCGTACGGTCGTACGCGCCCCGCGCGAACCGGCGGCTCCCGGACGGGTCCTGGGTCCCTACGAGCGGTCCGGCGCCGGCGATGCGAGTGCTGCGGTGATGCGGGTGCTGCGTGGTGCTGCGTGGTGCGCGGAGTACGTGGTGCGGTGGGAGACCGGGACCCGCGGCTCCGGGGTCCTGCTCCCACTCGCACCTCGGTGCCTCAGCGCGTGGTTCGGGTGGTTCTCAGTGCGCCACCACGCGGGCCATCGAGCCTCGGCGTGGCTGCATCGGAAGGCCGCGAGCGGGCTCCGGTGCCGGCGGCCTGGCGCCGGGGGCGGCCTGACGGCCGGTCGGTGCCGGGCTGCGGCGCGGCTGTGCGGCCACGCCGTTCTGCACGTCCATGACGGCGTGGGCCACCAGGCCACCCATGGGGTCGTGCCGGATCAGGTCCCGCAGCCGGGAGCGGGACGAGCGTCCCTCGTTCCCCGGATACAGGTGCTTGCCGAGGCCGACCGCGTGCGCCAGGGCGGCGAGCGCCGCGGTCCGCGGGTCCGGCGGTACGCCGGTGCGGATCGCGGAATCCAGCCGGGCTCGGATCTCCCGGCTGATCTCGGTCTGACTCGCCTGGTAGCGAGTCGTCGGCAGCACTCCGCACATCTGGCCCGCCACGGCATGCACCATGCCGCACCGCTCCAGATGCGAGAGGTAGGTCTGGCGGAGCCCGAGACGCGGCCCGCCTATCCAGTGGACCGCCCGAACGGGAGCGCCACGCCTTCGCAGCAACTCCAACGCGCAGTCCAGTGTCGGATCTCCAGTCGGCCGTGGGGACACCACGGCGATACGATCCCCGTCTGGGGCTATCCGTCCGGCCAGCGCCAGCTCCACTAGCTGTGCTCCGGCCAGACCGAGGTCGAGCGACTGCGGCTGTGCGGTGGTACCCGTGGCCGGGTCCAGCGCCAGCAGTAGAAGCTCTTCCGGAATACTTCTGCGGCTCCTGCCCATCCATGCCTCCCCGCGTGGATGAATGACAGGGTGACCCCTCTCACATTGGTCTGTCGAGGGTGCGTGACCGAAATGTAGTGGAACCGGTAGGTATGTCGTTCTCGTCTACCGGAGGGGTTAAGCCCGCACACAGGACACTGGTACATGGTTCGGACAGCGGCGCGGCGCGGTGGTGCGCCGGTGACTAGTGTCCGGGCGGCGGGTTTTTTCACGGATTCGCGGATTCACGGTTCACGGTTCACGGTTCGGTTGGGCGCGCGCTCCTAGGACGGGCGGCGCGCGGGAGGAGGCATCGGTGGCGGGCACGTCCCCCGACAGGTCGAAGCGGTACGAGTCGTCGACGGAGTCGACGCCGGGGAACGAGCCAGCGGTTCCGGACCCCGGAGGCTCCGCCCCGGACCGGTCTTCAGGCTCCACCACCCCCTCGCCGGACCCACGCCTCGCGATGTCCCGGCCGGCCACGCCGAAGCCCGACCAGGCGACGGCGGTCTTCTCCCGCCGAGCGCTCCTGGAGGCAGCGGAGGCGGAGGAGTCGGAGGCGCCGAAGCTGGACGATGCGACGCGGGCCGCTGCTGCGGATGCGGATGCCGATGCGACGGGGTCGGGGGCGACGGAGACCGCCGGGACGGATCGGGAAGACCTGAAGCCCGTCGGGCCCGACGGGCCCGACGCGACGGACGCCGAGGACGCGGACGCGGCTCGGACGGGTGCCGGGGGCTCGGACGCCGGGAGGTCGGACACGGCCTCGGGGGGCGCCGACATCCCGGCACAGGGCGGCACCACGCGGACGAAGCCGGCCGGGACGGAACCGACCACGACCGTCTCCGAGGACGGGGAAACGGCCACGGACACGGAACCGGTGGGCGGGGACGAGGCCGAGGGCGGTGACGCTCACCCGGGCGAGCGGGGTGCCGCCGCGCCCACCCGTGCCGCCACCGACGGAGGGGAAGCCGAGGAGGCCGCCGAGGCCGCTCGGGCGGCTGGTGCGGGGGCGGCAGCGAGCCCTGAGGCCGCTGCCGTGGGTGCCGAGGCCGGACGGCGCGTTGCGGCCGCGGGCGACGCGGAGGAGGCCGCTGACGACGTACGGCAAGTCGCCGACGGCACGTCGGAAGCTGCCGATGACGTACGCGAGCTCGCCGACGAGGAGCCGGAAGCCGCCGAAGGCGTACGCCGCCTCGCTGACGACGAGCTGGGGTCCGGCGCCGACGAGCACGGGTCCGACGCCGACGGTGAGGAAGCCCCGCAGGGGCCGGCCGCAGGTGGCGGCGAAGATCGCACGGGTGGTGCGGGTGAGGGCTCGGAGGGCGACGGCGGAGTCGGGGCGCGTCGGGCGGTGGACCAGCCGACCGCGATCTTCCGGGCACCCCGGCCGCCCGCCGTGGACCAGCCCACCACCATGCTCAAGCTGGGCGACGCGACCCCCAAGGACGCCGAGCCCGCGAAGGCCGACGCTGCCCCCGAAGACGCGGAGCCCGCCAAGGCCGACGCCCCCGAGGACGCCGAGCCCTCCAAGGCTGACAGCCGCCCCGAAGGCCCCGACGCCTCCAAAGGCCCCGACGCCTCCGAGGCTGCCGACGCCGACAAGGGCCCCGACACCGACACGGGCGCCCGCGCCGGCGTCGACGAGTCCGTGCCCCCCGCCGAGCGCACCAGCAAATTCGTCGCCCTGAAGTCGCTGGACGAGACCACGACACCCAGGCCCCCGGCGACACCGCCCCCCGC
>NZ_JARGEE010000449.1:0-6732 GCF_033794485.1 Streptomyces sp. MB09-02B | reverse complement strand
GTGGGGGTGGGGCGGGGCCCGACCCTCACCGGCGGAGCGCGGCGAGCCGCTCTCAGGCCGGGACCGGTCCTGGTCCTGGTCCCGATGATGGGTCCGCTGCGGTGCCGGCTCCCGAGCCCGGGTCCGCCCACGGGCCGCCGCCGGAAAGCCGGTCCGTCCCTGGGGCGGTCCAGGATGTCTGGTCCGTGCGCGGGTCGGTCCGGGGCCGGTGCGTGCCCGGGGCGCCGCCGAAAAGCCGGCCCCTCCCGGGGTCGGTCCGGTAGGTCTGGCCGATGTCCCGGTCGGGCCGGGAGGTCCGGTCTGCCCCCCGGCTGGTGCCGGAGGTCCGGCCCGTCCACGGACGCTGAACAGCGTCCGTCCACGGTCCGGGCCCCGAGGGCTGGTCCGCCCCCCGGCTGGTGCCGAAGGTCTGGCCCGTCCACGGCCCGGTCGCGGAGGTCCGGCCCGTCCACGGATCGGTGCCGGAGGGGCCGTCCGTCCCCGGCCAGGGGCCCGGTGCCGCTCGGCTGATGTGGGCGAGCGTCGAGGCCGGGTCCTGGGAGACGGCCAGGTCGCCGAGGCTGACCATGCCCACCGGGTGTCCGTCCTCCATGACGGGCAGCCGGCGTATCGCGTGGTCGCGCATCAGCGCCGCGGCGGCGGACACCGCGTCGTCCGGGCCGACCACGACCGGGTTCGGGGTGCAGACGGCCTGCGCGCTCACCGTCAGCGGGTCGGCCCCGTCGGCGACGGCCCGCAGGGTGATGTCACGGTCGGTCAGAACCCCGATGACGTGCCCCTCGTCCGTGACGAGCACGTCGCCGAGGTCCTGGGCGCGCATCAGCTGCGCCGCCTCCACGAGCGAGGCGTCCGGGCGGACCGCCACCACACCTGGCGTCATGACTTCCCTCACGAACTCGGCCATGGTCTCCGGGCCTTTCGTCGCTCCGCCCCGACCGCGGGGGCACGCACCCATCTGCGTGACCTTGCCCGCAGTACCCGCGAGCAGGGGCCCTATGTGTCCCCGCCGTGTGCGGATTCCGTGGCGTCCGCCGGGGGCCGCGCGACACCGCCCCCGGCCTCTCCGAGCTTTCCGGTCTCGCCGCCCTCGTCCTGGACCTGGACCACGGCCTCCGCGAGCAGGTGGACCGAGTCGTAGCGCGCCTTCCGCGGCAACCGCTCCAACGGCGCCACGAGCCCGTCCGGGGCGTGCCGGTCCCGCAGGACCCGGATCAGCTCGGCGGGGCCCGCCGGGAACGACGTACGGCCCAGGACCCGGGCCAGGTCCAGCCGCAGCGCCTCCACCCGCGCCGGCGCCCGGCTCGGCGTCACCGGCCCGTACGCCACCTCCGGGTCGTCCTCGGCGTAGGGCTCGGGGTCGTTCCACTCCTCCGTGCGGGTGGGATGACCCGAACGGAGCAATCCCTGCAGTTCGTGCTTCATCTCGTCGTCGCGGTGGGCGCTCAGCCGGTCGCTGCCTCGCTGCATGACTCCCCTCCAGATGGGTTGGTGGCCCCCGCGTACCCGAACACCCGGCCCCGACACCGGGGTCGGGCCACGGACCGGTGCGGCGCGGCTCAGGACGGGCTGTCGTCCTTCTTCGACCTGGTGCCCGGCAGGAACTCCTGCATCTTCGCCTTGAAGCCCTGCTTGACCACGGACCCCCGGTCGGCGTCGCCCTTGAGGATCGAGGCGGCCGTGGACTCCATCTGCTCCCAGGTCGCGTGCGGCGGGATCGGCGGCACCGCCGGATCGGTGAGGAACTCGACGACGGCGGGACCGTCCGCCGCGAGGGCCGCCCGCCAACCGGCCTCCACGTCCTCGGGCTTCTCCACGCGGATCCCGGTCAGTCCCAGCGAGCGCGCGAACGCGGCGTACTGCACGTCCGGCAGCTCCTGCGAGGGCAGGAAGGACGGCTCGCCGCCCATCGCCCGCAGCTCCCACGTCACCTGGTTGAGGTCGTGGTTGTTCCAGACGGCCACCACCAGCCGCGGATCCTCCCAGCGGTCCTGGTACTTGGCCGCCGTGATCAGCTCCGCCATCCCGTTCATCTGCATCGCCCCGTCCCCGACCAGGGCGATCGCCGGACGGTCCGGGTGGGCGAACTTCGCGCCGATCGCGTACGGCACCCCGCAGCCCATCGTCGCCAGCGTGCCGGACAGCGAACCGCGCATGCGTCCGCGCATGGTGATGTGCCGGGCGTACCAGTTGGCCGCCGAACCGGAGTCCGAGGAGATGATCGCGTCGTCCGGCAGCAGCGGATCGAGGGCGTGGGCCACCAGCTCCGGGTTGATCGGGTCGGCCGACAGCTCCGCCCGGCGTGCCGTCACCTCGCGCCAGCGCGCCACCCCCGCGCACACCTCGTCGTACCACTCGCGGCCCCGCGCCGGATCGATCAGCGGGATCAGCCGCTCCAGCGTCGCCTTCGCGTCCCCGACGAGATTCACCTCGTACGGGTAGCGCATGCCGACCATGTGCGGGTCGATGTCGATCTGCACGGCCCGCGCCTTGCCGAAGTCCGGCAGGAACTGGGAGTACGGGAAGGACGAGCCGATGGTCAGCAGCGTGTCGCAGTCGCGCATCAGCTCGTACGAGGGGCGCGTGCCCAGCAGCCCGATCGAGCCGGTGACGTACGGCAGTTCGTCGCTCAGCGCGTCCTTGCCGAGGAGCGCTTTGGCGACGCCCGCGCCGAGCAGCTCGGCGATCCGGGTCACCTCGGCGCGGGCTCCGGCCGCGCCCTGTCCGATGAGGATCGCGACCTTGTCGCCGGCGTTCAGGATCTCGGCGGCCCGTTCCACCGACTCCGTGGACGGCACCGCCGTCCAGGAGCCGCCGCCCAGGCTGGAGGGGACCATCTTGAACTCGTGGGTCGGCGCCGAGTACTCCAGTTCCTGCACGTCACCGGGGATGATCACGGCGGTCGGCGCGCGGCGGGCGTAGGCGGTGCGGATCGCCCGGTCGAGGACGTTGGGCAGCTGCTCGGGCACGGTCACCGTCTCGACGAAGTCCGAGGCCACGTCCTTGAACAGGGTGTGCAGGTCGACCTCCTGCTGGTAGGAGCCGCCCATCGCGCTGCGGTGCGTCTGGCCGACGATCGCCAGCACCGGCACATGGTCCAGCTTGGCGTCGTACAGCCCGTTGAGCAGGTGGATCGCACCCGGCCCCGACGTCGCCGCGCACACCCCGAGCCGACCGGAGAACTTGGCGTACCCGACCGCCTGGAACGCGGACATCTCCTCGTGCCGGGACTGGATGAACCGTGGCCGGTCCTCGGCCCGGCCCCAGGCCGCGAGCAGCCCGTTGATGCCGTCTCCCGGGTAGCCGAATACCTGTTCGACTTCCCATGCGCGCAGCCTTCGCAAGATGTGGTCGGCGACGGTGGTGCTCATACTGGACCTCCCGGGGTCTGGTCTCCCGAGCGAGTCACCCCCGGGCGGAATGGAAAACCCCGAATGTGTTTGCCGTGCATGATCCGGGGCAGGCGCATAACAGTGCTTCGGACAGGAGGCACGTCCGTGGAAGTGGCGAGGTTTCCCTCACGGGTGTGCTGTCTTCTGTGCACCTCCGCGCCCCCACGGTGACCGTCCATCCCAGAAGCGCCATCCAGGGAGTTGCGACGCACCATGCGTACCCAGGCGAAGCATCATCCGCACGACGACGCCCCCGACACCGCGGAGGCCTTCCGCCAACTGGCCGCGCTTCCGCCCGGTCAGCAGCGGGACACCCTGCGTGAACAGATCATCGAGGCGTGGCTCCCCATGGCCGAACGGCTCGCGGGCCGGTTCCGCAACCGCGGCGAGAGCTACGACGACCTGCGCCAGGTCGCCTCGCTCGGCCTGGTCAAGGCGGTCGACCGCTACGACCCCGAGCTGGGCAACGCCTTCGAGAGCTATGCGGTACCCACCGTCACCGGTGAGATCAAGCGGCACTTCCGGGACCACATGTGGACCCTGCACGTGCCGCGCCGGGTCCAGGACCTGCGCAACCGCGTGCGGTTCGCCAGTCAGGACCTGTCCCAGACGATCTCCGGGCGCCGCCCCACCGTCGCGGAGATCGCGGCACACGCGAACATGAGCGAGGAGGACGTCCAGGTCGGACTGGAGGCCCTGGAGAGCTTCACGGCGCTGTCGCTGGACGCGGAGCTGCCGGGGAGCGAGGACGGCTACTCGCTCAGCGACGCGCTGGGGTCCCCGGATCCCGCGCTCGACACGGTGGTGGACCGGGAGGCCGTGAAGCCCCGGCTGGCCGCGCTGCCGGAGCGGGAGCGGGCGATCCTGTACATGCGGTTCTTCGGCGACATGACGCAGAGCCGGATCGCCGAGCAACTGGGGATCTCGCAGATGCATGTGTCGCGGCTGATCAGCCGGTGCTGTGATCGGCTCCGGGACCAGGTGATGAGGGACGCGGTGTAGCTCCGCAGGGTTGGCGGGGGCGCCGCGGGGGTGGGGAGCGTGGTCGGCCGCGGGTTCGTCGTGGCTGGTCGCGCAGTTCCCCGCGCCCCCTCGTGGGGCGCGGTCCCCCGGGGCGGTTGCTTACGGGGCCCGGGTTTGCATGGCCAGGGCTATGTGGCGGGACATCGTGTCCATCACCTGGGCCTCGGCCATCGAGAAGGCCAGGCGGGCGCCTGAGCGGAAGAGGGTCAGGACGCCCTTGACCGGGTCCTGTGGGGGTGCCAGGGGCACCGTCAGCAGGGACGTCACGTCGGCCTTGACGAGCACCGGGGCTCCCGAGCCGTCGTGGCCGAAGGCGGCCGGGTCGGCGGGGCGGATCTGGAGTGCGGGGGAGCCGCCTCGGGCGGCCGTGACGACGAGGGGGCAGGTGGCGGGATCCTGGGAGACCAGGAGCTTCGCCTCCTCCTCCGACGGCGCCAGGACCGTGGAGCGGGCGAGCCCGGGTGTCGTCGTGTCGGCGACCACCCAGTCCGCGAAGCGGCCGTGCAGGACACGGGCCGCCCGGTCGAGGGCCGTGCCGGGCGGCGCCGTGAGCAGGGCCGTGGTCATCGCGTCGACGAGATCCATCAGGGCCGCGTGGCGGGTGGTCTCGGTGAGGTTGGGCAAGGGGCGCAGGGGCTCGACGGTCGGCATCCGGTGCCCGGCCGGCTGGAGGACGACCAGGACGGTGTTGCGCGGCTCGCCGCTGCCGGGGCGAAGCTTCGTGAGCGTGGCGCGGACCGGCAGCGACGGGCGCTGCTGCAGGTGGACGTTGAGGCTGCGGTCGCCCTCGCCGCGGGCCGTGGCGGCCGCCTGGGAACGGAACGCGCCCCGGTCCGAATGGGCGAGGAACCCGCTGAGCGGACGGCCCGTCGCATAACCGGACCGTACGCCGGTGAAAGCGGTCGCGGCCTGGTTGAGGCGCCGCACCACCGTCTCGCGGTCCACCAACAGCACCGGCAGCGGCAGACTTTGGAAGACGGCCCTCAGCAATGGGTGCTCCTGCGCGGCCGGTGAGGTGCCACCGGCCGGACCCGAGGCGGTCAGCCGCTCGTACCACGGCCACAACTGGTCGGCGACATGGTCGAGTTCGTAGAACGCCGCGTCCAGGACCGTCGGCAGATCTCCCCTCGGAACCGAGCGCGCCGCCTTGAGCTCGGCGACACGGCGTACGAAATCCGCGAGTTCCTCACCGAATTCGTCCGTCTGGGTCATGCGACGAACGTAGCGCCTGGAGGGCGGCGAGGGCACAGGCGGACCCGAAGCCGAGGATTCGTTTTCCGCGCGGGTGCGCGGGAAGGCGATCGGAGGAGGAGGCGTGCATCATGCCGGAACGCGAACAACTCGGCCGCGTGGGACGGGAATCAGCGGAATCCGCACATCCGGGCAGAAGGCTCTCCGAACTCGTCGAACAGGCCGCCCGCTGCACCACCGACTGCTGCGGTGCCAGCAGCATGGTGTCCGACAGCGGCACCGAGCGGCCCGCCGCGGTCACCCATCCCGACCTCGCCGGACTCGTCGCCGTCCAACTGCGCTCGGGCGACGGACCGCTCCCGGCCGCCCTGGAGCGCGGTGAGCCCGTCGACTCCGCCGATCTGCTGCGAGAGGAACGGTGGCCGGAGTACCGGGCGGTGGCCCTCGACGCGGGCGTACGGTCCAGCGTCACGCTCCCCTTCAGGCGCCCCGGTCTCACCGTGACCCTCAGCCTCTACAGCTTCCGCCCACACACCCTGGAGGACGCCCCCCACGGTCCCGCCCGCGCCCTCGGCGACCTCGCCGCGACCTGTATCGTCCGCGACCGCTCCTACCGGGCCGCCCTCACCGAACTCGACCAGCTCGACGCCGCCCTGCGCTCCCGTCCCGTCGTCGACCAGGCCTGCGGCATGGTCATGCACGTCCTCGGCTGCGACGCCGACGCCGCGTTCACCGTCCTCCGCCGCATCTCCCAGGGCACCAACCGCAAACTGTCGGACGTCGCGTCGGCCGTGGTGCACAAGAGGGGCAGGGGCCTGGAACGGGAACTGGTCTCACTCTCCGACTGAGCCGAACCGAAGCGCCTGGCAAGGGGCGCGGGGAACTGCGCGACCAGCCACGACGAACCCGCAGCCGACAACGAACTTCACCCCCACGGCGCTCACCGCCTGAACCCAGCGGAGCGCATCGGCTGAACCCAGCGGAGCGCACCGTCACCCGGTCGGCCCTCCGCGTCCCGCGAATGGTGCCCGGCGGCGCGCGCCCCGTCGGGCTCGGCGCTCTGATGGACGCGGGGCACGGCGGTCGTGCCCCCCGCCCGCCGGAGTCGGCCGAAGGAGACCCCCCGATG
>NZ_JARGEE010000448.1:0-6740 GCF_033794485.1 Streptomyces sp. MB09-02B | reverse complement strand
GCCACCACCCCCGCCACCGTCACCCATCGCGCCGCCGTCACCCATCGCGTCGCCGATCCCGTCACCGATCCCGTTGCCGTCCACACCCCCATTGTCCCTCGCGCTTGCACTTTGGCAACAGCGTTGCTTAAGTGGGTGGTATGACAGGCACCAGCACAGACAGGCCCCTGCGCGTCGCCCTCGTCGGCTACGGCCTCGCCGGCTCCGTCTTCCACGCCCCGCTGATCGCCGCGACGCAGGGCCTGACCCTCGACACGGTCGTCACGTCGAACGCGGAGCGGCAGGCACAGGCCCGCGCCGAGTTCGCGGACGTACGGTTCGCGGCCACGGCGGACGAGCTGTGGGCCCGGTCGGACGAGCTGGACCTGGTCGTCGTCGCCTCCCCGAACAAGACGCACGTCCCGATCGCCACCGCCGCCCTGGACGCGGGACTCCCGGTCGTCGTCGACAAACCCGTGGCCGGTACGGCGGCCGAGGCACGCGAGCTGGCCGCCCTCGCGGAGTCGCGCGGCCTGCTCCTCTCCGTCTTCCAGAACCGCCGCTGGGACAACGACTTCCTGACCCTCCGCGGCCTCCTCGCCGACGGCGAACTGGGCGAGGTCCGCCGCTTCGAGTCCCGCTTCGAACGCTGGCGCCCCCAACTCAAGGGCGGCTGGCGCGAGTCCGGCGACCCCGCGGAGATCGGAGGTCTCCTCTACGACCTGGGCAGCCACGTCGTGGACCAGGCCCTCACCCTCTTCGGCCCCGCCACGCTGGTGTACGCCGAGTCCGACCTCCGCCGCCCCGGCGCCGAGACGGACGACGACACCTTCATCGCCGTGACGCACGCGAACGGCGTCCGCTCCCACTTCTACGCCTCCGCCGTCACCCCCCAACTCGGCCCGCGCTTCCGCGTGCTGGGCTCCGAGGCGGGCTACGTCAAGTACGGCCTCGACCCGCAGGAAGCGGCCCTCCGCGAGGGCGAGCGCCCCACCCCCGGCGCCGCCTGGGGCCAGGAGCCCGAGGACCAGTGGGGCCGCGTGGGCGCGGGCGACTCCCCCCTCACCGGCGGCGGCCGCCCCGTACCGACCCTCCCCGGCGACTACCCCGCGTACTACACGGCCGTGGCCGCCGCCCTGCGCGGCACCGGCGACAACCCGGTCACGGCGTACGAGGCCGCAGCCGCGCTCGACGTCCTGGAAGCGGCCCGGAAGTCGGCCGCCGAGGGCGTGGCGGTGAAGCTGTGACGACCGACGACGTCACCCCCGCCGAGAAGACCGCGCCCGCCGCCCCCACCATCGAGGAACTCGAAGCCCAGGAGCGCGACTTGGTGCTCCCCCGCTTCACCCACGAGGACGCCTGGACCCTGGGCTCGCTGCTGGTGGAGCTGGCCCGCGAGCGGAACACCCCCGTCGCCATCGACATCCGCCGCGGCCCCCAACAGCTCTTCCACGCCGCGCTCCCCGGGTCGAGCACGGACAACGACGCCTGGATCGACCGCAAACGCCGGGTCGTGGAGCGCTACGCCGCCTCCTCCTACCTCGTCGGCGCCCGCTTCCGCGCCAAGGGCACGACCTTCGAGGACTCCTCCCGCCTGGACCCGGACCGGTACGCCGCGCACGGCGGTTCCTTCCCCCTGGCGGTGGAGGGAGCGGGCGTGATCGGCACGGTGACGGTCTCGGGCCTCCCCCAACTGGAGGACCACGCGATGGTGGTGGAGGCCCTGGAGCGCTTCAAGAGCACCATGTAACCACCGGCCGTCCAAGGGGCGCGGGGAACTGCGCGACAAGCCACGACGCACCCGCGGTCACCAACAAACAGCAGCCCCCCGCCCCTTGGGCACCCGGCACTCAAGCGGAGCGCCTACGCACCCACGAACTCCTGCCGCTGCCGCCCGAGCCCGTCGATCTCCAGCTCCACCACGTCCCCGGCCTTCAAGAACGGCTTCGGCTCGGGCTCTCCCAGGGCCACCCCCGCCGGTGTCCCCGTGTTGATGACGTCCCCGGGATACAGCGTCATGAACTGACTGACGTACCGCACGACTTCACTCACCGCGAAGATCTGCTCCCCGGTCGTGCCGTCCTGCTTCAGCTCCCCGTTGACCCACAGCCGAAGCCCCAGCTTCTGCGGATCCGGCACCTCGTCGGCGGTCACCAGCCACGGCCCCAGCGGGTTGAACGTCTCGCAGTTCTTGCCCTTGTCCCAGGTCCCCCCGCGCTCCAGCTGGAACGCCCGCTCGGACACGTCGTGCGAGACGGCGTACCCGGCGACGTGCTCCAGGGCCGCCTCACGCGACTCGACGTACCGCGCGGTCCGCCCGATGACGATCGCGAGCTCGACCTCCCAGTCGGTCTTCGTCGACCCGCGCGGCACGAGCACCGTGTCATGGGGCCCGACGACCGTGTCCGCCGCCTTGAAGAAGATCACCGGCTCGGCGGGCGGCTCGGCCCCCGTCTCGCGCGCGTGGTCGTGGTAGTTGAGCCCGATGCAGACGATCTTGCCGATCCGGGCGAGCGGCGGCCCGATCCGCAGCCCCGCCGCGTCCAGGACAGGCAGCGAACCGCTCTCGGCGGCCTCGCGGACCCGCCCGAGCGCCGCCTCGTCCGCGAGCAGCGCGCCGTCGATGTCCGGCACGACCTCCGAGAGGTCCCGCAGGACCCCCTCGGCGTCGAGCAGCGCGGGCCGCTCCGCACCCGCCGTACCGACTCGCAGCAGCTTCATGGTCGCCAACTCCCTCGATCGTCCACCGCCCGACCGATGGGTGCGGCCATCGGAGGACCGGTCGATCGTCCAAGGCAGCGGTCCCCTCCGCAAGACCCGGTTCACGGACTGGACCGGCGGCCCACCTCGACTCTCAGGCCGCCGCCTCCGATTCAGGCCGCGCCCCCGACTCAGGCCACCGCCGTCGACGACGACGTACCGGTGGCGGTCCCGGCGGAAGGCAGCGGATACAGCAGCGCCCGCTCCACCGCACTCCACGTCGTACTGGTCACCACGTACAACGCGGCCGCCAGCGGCACCACCGCCACGCTGACCAGCGTGAAGAAGGACATGAACGGCATGAACTTGGCCACGGCCCCCATCCCTGCCGCCATCCCGGGCACCTGCTCGTCCGACACGGCCGGCATCCCCGCCGCACCCGCCGCCATCATCCGCTTCGTACGCCAGAAGTTGAAGGTCGCGACGGCGGCGACGATCACGAACAGCCCCACGTAGACGAGCCCCTGCGGCCCGAACATCCCGCCCTCGCCGAGCGCGTCGGCCCAGCGGTCGCCGAGCGGGGCCGCGAAGAGCCGGTGGGTGAGGAGGGCGTTGGCCTCGCCGCCGATCGTGGTGTTGGAGAACAGGTGGTAGAGGAGGAAGAAGGCCGGCAGCTGGCAGAGGCTGGGCAGGCAGCCGGACAGCGGCGACACCTTCTCCTTCGCGTGCAGCTCCAGCAGCGCCTTCTGCAGTTTCTCGGGGTTCTTCGCGTGCTTCTTCCGCAGCTCCGCGATCTGCGGCTGCAACGCGACCCGCGCCCGCTGCCCGCGCGCCGCCGCCCGCGACAGGGGGTGCACGAGCAGTCGTACGAGCGCCGTGAACAGGACGATCGCGACGGCCGTCGCGGAGGCGTGGAACAGCGGCTGGAGCAGGTCGGCGAGGTGCGCGACAAGGTCGGCGAAAACGGACATGGGTGTGAGCCCTCCAGGGGTCTCGTCGTGCCGGTGAGCAGTGGTCGTGGTCGGGATGACCGGAATCGGCGCGACGGCCCGCGTGCGGGGCACAGACCTCAGCCGGCACAGAGGATGTGGTGAGGCGAGGTGAGGTGAAGGGGGGTGGTGCGGGTGTGCCCTACGCGGTGGCCGTCAGCAGGGCACGTCCGGGCGCGCGGGGGCGCGTACGCCCGCGCGCGTCGGGATCGCGTTGGGGCAGGAACGCCGTACGGCGCTCACGGTCCCGGATGGCCGTGCGGACGCGCGTCCGGGGTACGACGGGCGCGCAGCGCGCGGCGATCAGCACGCAGGCGGCGAACGCGGAGCCGGCCGCGGCGGTCGCGGCGAAGGCGACGGCGGCGGAGAGCGTCCCGGAGTCGAGGACGGCGACCTCGAAGAGGAACAGCAGCAGCGTCGCGGCGGGGCGAAGACTGACCCAGCTACGGATCACGCCTCCCCCTCTCCCTGTCGGCACTGTCCTCGAACGGTTCTGGTGCGTGGCTCCCGGCCGTCGGACGACGGCGGCCTCGGGGCCGTTCGCACACATGCTCTCATCCGAGACGCACGGAGCGCAGCTTCCCCCAGACAACGAGCCGGTACGTGGAGGTGTACGCGGGCGTGCAGGTGGTGAGCGTGAGGTAGTGGCCGGGCTCGCGATACCCGTACGACGGCCGCACGTCGCTGCGCGGCACGGGCCGCAGGACCCCGCCGTCGCCGGGCGCGGTCTGCGGGAGCGTGCGGTCGACGACGTACGTGTGGACGGCGTCCCGCGTCTCCACGCGCACCTCGTCACCGGTCTCGAGCCGGTCGAGGTGGCGGAAGGGTTCGCCGTGGGTGGTGCGGTGCCCGGCGAGGGCCAGGTTCCCCGGCCGCCCCGGCCGCGCGGTCCCCGGGTAGTGCCCGACGTAACCCTTGTCGAGAACCTCCGCCCGCCCGACCCCTTCGGCGACGGGCACCCGGAGCTGGAGCCGGGGGATGACGAGCACGGCGTACGCCTGGGCGTGAGCCGGGCCCCCGTGCGCCCATGCCCGCTCCAGCGCGGCCACCTCACGGGCCGCCCCTTCCTGGGCCTGCCGATTGGTCCACCACAGCTGATGGGCGACGAAGAGGAGGAGGACGAGCCCGAGGGTGACGGCGCACTCGGCGGCGACCCACAGCGGGCGGGCCCGGCCCGACAGCGACCCGGGGGCTGATCGGCGGCGGACTTTCATTCCCCCTTCTCACAACCCTTGGAAGAAATCGGAGAAAGCGCTGTCACACCTCTCGACAACATCACCATTCACCCCTGACTCTTCCGATGTCCCCACTCAGCAGTTCGGAAGGCGACGGCTCCCCGACCGTGTCCTTCCCTCCCCTCGGCACCCGCATCCCCCGGAGCTGACATGACGGCATCCCCCGACCCCACGAACAACCGGCAGAGACCGACGACGGAGTCCCCGACACCCGAGCGGACCCCCGGCCCCGCTGCCTCCTTCGGCCGCAGAGCGCTCCTGGCTGCGGCCGGCGGCGCGGTCGTCGGCACCGCCCTCGGCACGGGCACGGCGAGCGCGGACGCGACGATCGCCGTCAACCCGGCCACGAAGTACGGCACCTGGGAGGGCTGGGGCACCTCCCTGGCCTGGTGGGCCAACGTCTTCGGCGCCCGGGACGACTTCGCCGACCTGTGGTTCACCACGAAGACGACGACGTACAACGGCACGGCGCTGCCCGGCCTCGGCATGAACATCGCCCGCTACAACCTCGGCGCGTGCAGCTGGAACACGGTGGAGGGCTCGACCATGGTCGAGTCACCGAACATCCCCGGCTTCAAGCAGATCGAGGGCTTCTGGCAGGACTGGAACAACGAGGACCCGACGTCCTCGGCCTGGAACTGGAACGCGGACGGCAACCAGCGCGCGGCCCTGACGAAGGCGGTGGCACGCGGCGCGACCACCGAACTCTTCGCGAACTCCCCGATGTGGTGGATGTGCCTGAACCACAACCCCTCGGGCGCCTCCGGCGGCGGCAACAACCTCCAGTCCTGGAACTACCGCCAGCACGCCTCCCACCTGGCGGCGACGGCGCTGCGCGCCAAGAACAACTGGGGCGTGAACTTCGCGACGGTCGACCCCTTCAACGAGCCGGCGTCGTCGTGGTGGACGGCGACCGGCACCCAGGAGGGCTGCCACATGGACCCGGCGGTCCAGGCCGCCGTACTCCCCCACATGCGCAGCGAGCTGGACAAGCGCGGCCTGACGAACATCCGTATCGCCGCCTCCGACGAGACGAACTACGACACGGCCCGCTCCACCTGGGGCTCCTTCAACGCCACCACGAAATCCCTGGTCAGCCAGGTGAACGTGCACGGCTACCAGGGCGCGGGCGGCCGCCGGGACCTCCTCTACACGGACGTGGTGACGACGTCCGGCAAGAAGCTCTGGAACTCGGAGACGGGCGACAGCGACGCCAGCGGCTGGACCCTGGCCCGCAACCTCTGTTACGACTTCCGCTGGCTGCACCCCACGGCCTGGTGCTACTGGCAGGTCATGGACCCGACGACGGGCTGGGCGATGATCGCCTACGACGCGAACACCCTCCAGCCCACCACGGTCCAGACCAAGTACTACGTGATGGCGCAGTTCAGCCGCCACATCCGTCCGGGCATGACGATCCTGGACACGGGCTCCAGCTACACGGCGGCGGCGTACGACGCGGCGGCGAGGCGCCTGGTGATCGTGGCGATCAACACCGCGACGTCCGCCCAGACCCTGACCTTCGACCTCTCCCGCTTCACCACGGTGACAGGCGGCACGAACGGCCTGGTCCCCCGCTGGAACACCCACACCTCAGGCGGCACCGACCGCTACCGCGCGTACTCCGACACTCGCCTGAGCGGCAAGTCGGTGGCGGTGCCGTTCGCGGCGGGGGCGGTGCAGACACTGCAGATCGACGGGGTGACGATCTGACGGCGCTCTGACGCGGTGGAGGTGGGCTGTCCCTTTAAAACATTTCCAACCCCAGAGAAAAGGCAAAAATCTCTATGGCCTCTTTTTGTTGAAAAAAAAAAATAAAAAAAAAAAGGAAGAACGC
>NZ_JARGEE010000447.1:0-6770 GCF_033794485.1 Streptomyces sp. MB09-02B | reverse complement strand
CCCGACGCCCGCTCCCCCGCCCCCTCCCTCGGCCGTCTACCAGTGGAACGAACTGCGGTACGGCGTCCTCGGCGACGGCACCGAACCCGAGATGCGCCTCGGCGACAGCAGCTGGGTCTGGCAGCGGTACGGGATGTCGGTCGCCGGGAAGCGGTACGCGAACGGGGTGACCGTGCACGGCCGCTCCTCCGTGACCATCGACCTCAACCGCCGGTGCACCTCGTACAGCGCGCTCCTCGGCGTCGACGACCTGACGCACGGCCTCGGCAGGGTGTACTTCTCCGTCTACGGCGACGGGGTGCGGCTGTGGAAGTCCGGGCTGGTGCGCGGCGGTGACCCGGCGGTCCCGGTCCAGGTGAACCTGAGCGGGCGGGAGACGGTACGCCTGGTCGTCGAGCCGGACGGCCCCCACGACCTGGCGGTGCTGGCGGACTGGGCGGAGTCGTCGTTCAGGTGTGAGTGAGGGGGGCGGCCGCCTGCGTCATCTCGTACGGCGCCGGCTACTTCGCCGTCACCGAGTCGCCGTACGCCGTCGCTCCGCTCGTCGTGGAGGTCGCGGTGGCCTTCCAGCGCCAGGTGCCTGAGGCGTTGGCGGTGACGGTGGTGCGGAGCTTGCCGCCCGAGTCGGTGGTGACCGTCTTGACCGTGGTGTACGTCGAGGTGCCGGACCGCTTGAACTGGAGGGCGGCGGAACGGCCGGCGTGCGGGGTGTAGGTGTTGGTGTTCCAGTCGGCCCGGGTCAGCGTGCCCGTGACGGTGAGTTTGGCGCCCTTGGCGACGGGCTCGGGGCCGGCCTGGGTGGCGGTGAGCTTGGCGAGGCGCTTCACCTGGATCTTGGCGCTGGTCTCCAGGTCGTAGAAGTCGCTGTCCTTGGCGACGGCCTCGGCGGTGAAGCGCCAGGTGCCCGCCGAGCTGTTCCTGAGGTCGTAGTAGTCGGTGCGGTTGGCGTCCAGGGTGAACTTGAACAGGCACTTCATGGTGGTGGAGGAGGGCCTGGTGCAGTCGGCGGTGTGGGCGTGGATGATCCGGTCGTCGGAGCTGACGAGCTTGGCCCCGAGGATGCCGTTGATGCCCGACCCGTCCTTGGCCGTGGCGGCGACGCTGACCGTCTGGGCCGCGCTGACGCCCACGTTGAAGGTCTTCTTGTTGAAGTTCACCGAGGTGAAGACCGTGTCGCCCTTCGCGGTGTCCGCGTGGGCGGCGGCGGGGACGAGCAGCGCGAGCAGCACCGAGGTGCCGAGGGTGGCGGCGGCGGCCGTACGTGTACGCATGGTTCTCCTGGCACAAGAGCTGCGGCACCTCGGGCGCGCCATGCGTCGGGGGGCGCGTACGTGCACGTGAGGTGCTGGGGGGGCGGACGTCTGTCCGATCCAGAGGGAGACCATCGGCGGACCCGGTTGGTTGTACGCATCCGGATGCTGAGATTCCGCTACCTCTCTCCTATCCCTCCCACCCCTGCTACCCCGACAACTGTCAGGCCCGTCGGGCCGTCGCCCCCGCGCCCAGGGCGCCTCGCTGGGGGGTGATGCCGGCCGGGACCGCGCGCTGTCTGGCCGGGGTGCCGGTCCAGCAGGTGCCTCGGCGGGAGAGGAGGCGGCGGAGCCAGAGTTCGAGGGCGACCAGGTCGGCGAGGCCGTCGAGCGGGAGGGGCTCGCCCTCGGCGGCCGCGCGGAGGGCCTTGCGGACCACGCGGGCCTCCACCAGGCCCGCCTGGGCGAGCAGGGGGGTGTCGAAGAGGGTGATCAGGGTGTCGGCGGCCATGCGCAGGCCGGTGCGGGCCGCCGCGGTGGAGGTCGCGTGCGACGGGGCGCCCCAGCCGGGCGGGAGGTCGGTGACGCCGGCGCCCTCCAGGACCGTACGGAGGATGGCGGCTCGGGCGCCCGGCTGGACGCGCAGGGCCTCGGGGAGGGCGCGGCAGGCGCGGACGACCTGGTTGTCGAGGAAGGGGGTGTGGAGGCGTTGGGAGCGGATCTCCGCCGCCTGTTCGAGGACTCTGACGTCGGCCGCGTGGCGGGCCAGGGCCGCGCGGGCGCGGAAGTCTCCGGGGCGCTGGCCGGGGCCGACGGTGGAGCGGCCGGTCGTCGCCCCGAGGCGAATCGATACTTCTGCCAGGGCCTCGCCGGTCAGCCAGCGGGCGGCGGGGCCCGGTCTGGCCCAGGTGAGTGCCGCCAGGGAGGCGCCCACCGCGCCTCCGGGCTCCTCGAAGCTGCGCTGCATCAGGCGGGTGGCGAGGACTTCGACGCCGGAGCGGTACGGGGTGCGGGCCAGCTTGCGCGCGGCGCCGTAGACGCGCGCGGGGACCAGCACCGAGCCGTCGGCCTTGGCGAGGGCGGCGACCGGGCGGACCAGGTGGCGGCGTTTGCGGTCCATGAGGAGGTCGGCGAGCCGGGCGGGGTGGGCGTCCAGGACCTGGCGGGCGCCGTAGCCGGTGAAGTGGTCGGCGCTGCCGGAGGCCAGACGGGCGCGGTGGCGGGCGGCGGTCACCAGGGAAGGGCCCGGCTCGTCGGTGAGGGGGACGTCGAGGTCGGCGTACGGGAGGACCTCCTCGCCGCCGGTCACGACGACGTGGTGGAGGCGGGGGTTGGCGGCGAGCGTGCCCGCTCGCTCCAGTTCGGTCTCGCGGCCGGAGGTGGCCAGGTCGTTGAAGGTGACGGCGAGGAGGCGCTCGCCGGCGCCCGTGCCGTGGCCGAGGACCGTGCCGGGGGCGCCGGGCAGTCCGGCGGCGAGCAGGGCCAGCGTGCCGGAGGCGGGGCCGCCGGAGACGTCGGCTCCTATGCCGGGGACGGGCATGCCCCGGGCGGCGCGGCGCTCGGCGGGGCCCATGCCGGGCACCGGGCCGGGGTCGACGTCGGGCACGTGCCGGGGTGCGGCGAGGCGGACCCGTACGGACTCCACGAGGGCGTCCCGGACGGCGTCCACCGCTCGGGCCGGGTCGGCGGAGGGGGCGGCGACGGCGAGGGAGGCGACCGGCTCGTAGCCGGCGATCTCACGCGCCCCGGCGCGCAGGATCAGTGCGTGCCCCGGAGGAATGCGGCGCACGCCGTCGTACGGAGTGGAGTCGTGGAGGGCGTCCGGTACGTCGGGGGCGGCCAGCAGGGCGGCCAGGTGCCCGAAGTCGAGGTTGGCCTCGACGAGGTCGGCCAGCGGCAGGGCGGCGGTCGCGTACGCCGTGCCGCCCGCCCAGGGGGTGTGGAAGACCGGGCGCGCGCCCGCGAGGTCGCCGCAGACGGTCACCCGGCGGCCGACCTGGACGACGGCCGTGTAGCTGCCGGGCCAGGCGGTGAGATGACGCAGGGCGCCGCCGCGGGCGGCGAACAGGCCCACCCGCAGCTGCTCGTCGGAGGCGCCGCAGATACCGAGGACGGCGATGCGCGTCTGGGCGTCGGCCTGCACGACCCGCACCTCGTCGGGGCGCCAGTCGCCGACGGCCCACAGCGGATCCGGGTCGCCCCAGAGCAGGTGCGAGCCGACCGGGTGCACGGTCTCGCCGTCGCGTCCGGTGGCGCCGGCGGAGCCGTTGAAGGGCGCGCCAGCGGCGGTACTGCTCCATCCCACCAACCACCGCATCGACGCCTCCACAGGCTGTGGACAACCGGTGCACCGTACGAACGGTCCCCATGCTGCCACGAAGGAGGCCTGCCGGAGGGCGTGCGGCGTGGCTTGCGCACCGGCAAGTGCGCCCCTGAGGAGCCTTGAGCGCTCCCCCGTCACGCCCTCAAGTCGCCCTGGGAGAGGGGTGGTCGACAAAGGAGGACCCCGGGTCTACGACACGAATGCGCCCCCGGTACGCTCCCCTAAAACACCTAACGCGCCCTCAAGAGACGTGGTCGGGGCGGTATTCACCCTCGACGACCACCGTCGATTTTCGGCCAAATCGGCCACGAAGGGCGGAGTTCCCCGCCCCTCCCTCCGCCCCCGATGGCGACTCAGCGTCAACGCACAGTCCGGGAGGCGGAGTTCGCCCCCCGGACCGGTCCGCCGCCCGCGGGGATGTAGGCGGCGGTGTCCCCCAGCCCACTGGATCCAGTACAGCGGGCCGACCCACGCACGACCATGGAACCGCTCCCCCGGTGGCCGGAGAAGAGCGCACGGACGGGCGCACTGCCACACAGCGGGAGCACGTGACAACACTCCGTATGTCGTCCGCACTTTCGTACGGACCACAATCCCGCCATCCGGATTTGGGCCCCTTAACGCTTGGGATGCGGCGAACTACGCTGGGTTTACGAATGCCGCGTGCCTATGCCGCCGCGGCAGCCGTCTGTTCGAGGGGTGGCGCAATGTCCAGGGAGCAACGCGGGCCGAACGAAAAGCTCGGCGCCGTTCTCGCCCTCGCGGGAATCAGCAACGCAGGACTCGCGCGTCGCGTCAACGATCTTGGCGCCCAGCGCGGGTTGACACTTCGCTACGACAAGACCTCGGTGGCGCGGTGGGTCTCCAAGGGCATGGTCCCCCAGGGTGCCGCGCCGCATCTCATCGCGGCCGCGATCGGGCAGAAGCTCGGCCGCCCGGTGCCGCTGCACGAGATCGGCCTGGCGGACGCGGATCCCGCCCCCGAAGTGGGCCTCGCCTTCCCCCGTGACGTCGGACAGGCGGTGCGCGCGGCGACGGAGCTCTACCGCCTCGACCTCGCCGGCCGCCGCGCGGGCACCGGCGGCATCTGGCAGTCCCTCGCCGGCTCGTTCGCCGTGAGCGCGTACGCGA
Source organism: Streptomyces sp. MB09-02B (assembly GCF_033794485.1). Lineage (NCBI taxonomy): Bacteria > Bacillati > Actinomycetota > Actinomycetes > Kitasatosporales > Streptomycetaceae > Streptomyces > Streptomyces sp. MB09-02B. The sequence continues at coordinate 2,066 of NZ_JARGEE010000447.1, read as the reverse complement.
CACCCGCGTCACGCTGGCTCATAACCCCGGCCGACAGTTCGGTGGCGCGCGAAGCGGGCTCCGTCGAGGGCTCCGGGTCGCCGCTGAAGGTCGGCCACAGCGATGTGCAGAAGCTGCGGGAGGCCGCCGAGGACGCCAGGCGCTGGGACTCCAAGTACGGAGGCGGCGACTGGCGTTCGTCGATGGTGCCGGAGTGCCTGCGGGTCGAGGCGGCGCCGCTGCTGCTCGGCTCGTACTCCGACGAGGTCGGCCGCGCCCTCTTCGGAGCCTCCGCCGAACTCACCCGCCTCGCAGGCTGGATGGCCTTTGACACGGGTCAACAGGAGGCCGCGCAGCGGTACTACATCCAGGCGCTGCGACTGGCGCGGGCCGCGGCCGACGTGCCGCTGGGCGGGTACGTCCTCGCGACGATGTCGCTGCAGGCGACCTACCGGGGCTTCGGGGACGAGGGCGTCGACCTCGCGCAGGCCGCGCTGGAACGCAACCGGGGGCTCGCCACCGCGCGCACGATGAGCTTCTTCCGGCTCGTCGAGGCGCGGGCGCACGCCCGCGCGGGCGACGCGGCGGCCGCCGGGGCGGCGCTCAAGGCCGCCGAGGGGTGGCTGGAGCGCGCCCGGGACGGCGACCACGACCCGAGCTGGCTCGGGTTCTACGGGTACGACCGCTTCGCCGCGGACGCGGCCGAGTGCTACCGCGATCTCAAGGCGCCGCGTCAGGTGCGCCGCTTCACCGAGCAGGCGCTGTCGCGGCCGACGGAGGAGTTCGTACGCTCGCACGGGCTGCGGCTCGTCGTGTCGGCGGTCGCGGAGCTGGAGTCCGGCAATCTCGACGCGGCGTGCGAGCAGGGGGTGCGGGCGGTGGAGGTCGCGGGGCGCATCTCCTCGGCGCGCACGACCGAGTACGTGAAGGATCTGCTGCATCGGCTGGAGCCGTACGGGGACGAGCCGCGGGTCATCGAGCTGCGGGAGAGGGCGCGGCCGTTGTTGATGACTCCGGCTTAGGGTTTGGGCGCCTGGTCATCGCCGGGTTTGGGTGTCTTTGGCGGGTGCGGCTGCGTGGGGGTTGATCGCGCAGTTCCCCGCGCCCCTGATGGGGCGCGGCTCTGGGCCCCCGGCGACAGAGAACGTGATCGGCGTCATGGGGACGGCTTCCGGGTTTGAGGGCATTGTCAGTGGTGCAGTGCACTATCGGAGTCGGGAGGTGGGGCGCGTGCGGAGGCAGGGCGCTTACGACTGTGATGTGCTCGTGATCGGCGGCGGGATCGTCGGGCTGTCGACGGCGTACGCGATCACGCGGGCGGCGCCGGGCACACGCGTCACCGTGCTGGAGAAGGAGCCGGGGCCGGCCCGGCACCAGACCGGGCGGAACAGCGGCGTCATCCACAGCGGGATCTACTACCGGCCGGGATCGCTGAAGGCGCGGTACGCGGTCAAGGGCGCCGCCGAGATGGTGAAGTTCTGCGCCGAGTACGGCATCGACCACGCCGTCACCGGGAAGCTGATCGTCGCCACCGAGCGCTCGGAGCTCCCCCGGCTGCACGCCCTGGTGCAGCGCGGCCGGGAGAACGGGATTCCGGTGCGGGAGCTGGGCGCCGCCCAGATCGCCGAGTACGAGCCGGAGGTGCGCGGGCTCGCGGCCATACAGGTCGGCACCACCGGGATCTGTGACTTCGTCGGGGTCGCCCGGCAGCTCGCCCGCGCCTCCGGCGCCGAGATCCGCTACGGCGCCGAGGTCGAGCGGATCGACCGGCGGGCGTCCCTCGGTGTCGCCGTTCGGGTCCGGGGCGGTGACGTCGTACGGGGGCGGGTGCTGGTGAACTGCGCCGGGCTGCACTGCGACGAGGTGGCCCGGCTGACCGGGGACGACCCCGGCATGCGGATCGTGCCGTTCCGGGGGGAGTACTACGAGCTGGCGCGGCCCGAGCTGGTGCGCGGGCTCGTGTATCCGGTGCCCGACCCGGCGTTTCCGTTCCTCGGGGTGCATCTGACCCGGGGGATCGACGGAGGCGTCCACATCGGACCCAACGCCGTGCCCGCGCTGGCCCGGGAGGGGTACGGGTGGGGGAC
>NZ_JARGEE010000446.1:0-6777 GCF_033794485.1 Streptomyces sp. MB09-02B | reverse complement strand
GGTCGGGGGCGCGCCGGGGGGTATCCGTCCTCGGAACGGCGCGGAATCGGTCGGCTGGGAAGTCGGACGCGTTGACGCGCCAACCGCTGCGGGCGGACACCCCCCGACACGCCCCCTTCTCGCCGTACGCGGCTCACCCGCCATCGGGGCTGCGCCGCCGGGGGCACTGTGGTCGGGCGTGGGGCCGCCGTTTCGGTGCTCGCGCGTGCAACTGCCGGGGGCGCTGTGGGCGCGTGTACGGCCGCACGGGGCGCGTCGGTCTTTTCGTGTGCGGGGGTTTTCGTGGTCGGGGTCATGGGGTGTCCCCCTCCAGCGCCGCGCCCGCCTCGCCGTTGACGGTCCAGCCCGTGTCGAAGCCGGGGAAGAAGAGGGGGACGTTGGCCTGGACCTCGGCTCGCATCACGGGGCCGGCGGGGGCGCAGTCGATGGAGGTGTCGCTCCAGGCGCCCGGGAGGTTCGCGCTGCCCGCGGTCTCGCAGGCGCCTGCGACGTCGCCGTCGACCGCGTACGCGGCGGTGGCGGCGCGGGCGGCCTCGTCGGCGGCGTTGCCGGCGAGGGAGTAGGTGTAGCCGTAGAGGGCCGCCTGCCAGAGGATCGTCATGGTGATCAGGATCAGGGGGAGCATGCCGGCGAACTCGAGGGTCGCCGAGCCCCGGTCGCCGCCCTTGCGGCGCAGGACCAGGGCGCCTCGGTCGCCGGAGGACCTGCGGCGTCGGCCGCCGTGGTGGTTGTGGTCCGGTGCGGCGACCAGGTCCAGTTCGGCGGCCAGCGCCCACAGTGCCTGTTTGACGGAGGAGCGGGCGTCGAGGTCCTGGAGGCGGCCCGCGTCGACGACGGACTGGAGTTCCTTGAAGGCGGCGGGGACGGCGGCGCGGGCCACTTTCGTGCCGGTGACCTTCTCCACCAGGGGCGGCTGGATCTCCGTGGCGCGCGACAGGCGGTTGACGACCGTCAGCGTCTCCTCGGCCTTGCGGATCTGGAGGCGGTCCCAGAGACGGACCATGCGTTTGGCGGCGCGGACGGCGACGACGTCCGGGGTGACCAGCAGGAGGGCCTGGTCGGCCATCTCGACGGCGGCCGCCGTGGCCGCGTTCATCTGGGAGCCGCAGTCGACGACCACCACGTCGTGCCGGGAGCGGAGGGTGGCCACCACCTGGCGGGCCACCCGGTCCGTCACCTCCTCGCCGCGTTCGCCCTCGGCGGGGGCGAGGAGGAGGGAGATGCCGGTGTCGTGGGCGTAGACGGCCTCCTGGAGGACCCGGGGGTTGAGGTCGGTGATGGCGGCCAGGTCGGCGACCGAGCGGCGGAACTGCACGTCGAGGTAGGAGGCCACGTCCCCCGACTGGAGGTCGAGGTCGAGGAGGGCGACCGTACGGCCGGACGCGCGGGCCGCGAGGGCGAGTTGGACGGCGGTGACGGTGGCGCCGACGCCGCCCTTGGCCCCGCTGACCGTGACGACGGTGCCGCCGGGGCCGGCGTACAGTTCGGGCGCTCCGCTGCCGAGGTGGCGTCGCATGCCGGCCGACCAGGCGGCGGCGGCCTGGACGCGTTCGGCGAGGGCCTCGTAGGAGAGGGGGAGCTGGACGATGCCCCGGGCGCCTGAGTCCATGGCGGCGGTGAGGACGCCGGTGCTGGTGTCGGAGGTGATGAGCACGACGCCGACCGCCGGGAAGCGCAGGACGAGATCGCGGACCAGGTCCAACGCCGGTACCGGGCCGATCCGTTCGTGGACGAGCACCACCTCCGGCAACTCGTCCAGCGAATCGGCGGCCATCCGCGCCAGGGTGTCCAGCAGTGCGGTGGAGTCGGAGACGGGCGGTGCCGGTTCCGCGTCGGCGAGCTGGCCGAGCAGCGTGGTGAGGGCACGGGCCGAGTCGACGTCACCGGCGGCGGGGAGGATGCGGATGGTCATCGGCGGATCCCCGTTCGTGGAGCGGAGGGCGAGGGGATCTCGTGCGCGCCGATCCGTAGTGGCGTTCGGCGCACCCCCGTTCGAGGGGTCCTCGTGCGGACGTTCCGGACCGACCTCATCGCGGGGCCTCCTACTTGTCCTCGTCGAGGGTGTACGAACGGTCGTCCGGTACGACGACGGTGGCCTCGCCGCCCCCGACGAGGGCGAGACGGACGTGCTCGGCGAACGACTCGGCGAAGGCGACGCGTTGGGCGTCGGCGGTGTCGAGCGCGAAGGTGATCGGGACGGCCTCGGTCGCCGTGCGCCGGCGGTCGCTGCTGGACTGGCCCGATTCGAGGGGGGTCAGTTTGCCGACGTCGATGACGCGGGCGTCGGCGACCATGAGCTTGGAGGTGTCCTTGCCCGAGTCGCTGTCCTTCTCCTCGAACGTGGCGTAGATGTTGACCAGCGACCCTGGGTTGATCTTCCCGGCCACACCGGTGGAGGCGTCGATCAGGATGGCGATCTCCTGTTGTCCCGCTTCGAGTTCGGGCCGGTCGACGATCATGTCGGACTGGAGCAGGGAGCCCTTGCTCAGCTGGGTGACGGCGATCTTCCCGCGGATCTCGGCCAGGTCGGTGACGGCCGTGCCGGACAGCCACCGCTCCGGCATCGAGATCTTCTCGAACTGCCCCGCCGTCAGCTCCTTGTAGGGCGCGATGTCGCCCTTCAGCCGGTACGCGGTCACCTCGGGTCCGACCTTGGCGTTCACGTCCCGGATCACCGAGAGCACCCCGGCGAAGGCGGCCAGGGCGCACAGGGCCGAGAGGACCAGCAGGATGACGCCGCGGCGCTGGCGTGAGTTCACTACTTCTCACCTCGTGGGGACGTGCCGGGCACGTGAGCGGGCCTGCTGCTCGGTCGGGGCGGGGACGGACGGGTCGTACGGCCCTGTGGGCTCGGGGGTTGTCGTACGGCTGTCATGTGACCCCTCGCGGCAGTGCGCGCACGGGCGGCGGTTCGGGCTCGCGTAACGGGGCCGCGCAGAACCCGCAGCGGTCGCCGATGAGTTCGAGGCCGCACCAGTGGCAGGTCTCGCGGCGTACGGACGACACGAGCTGGTAGAGCACAGAGACGTCGGAGAGGCCGGCGGCGAACTCGACGAGCTTGCCGGTCCCCCACCAGCGCACGGACCCCTCGGGCAGCGGCACCGGCAGGGACCCCTGCACCTGCCAGGCCGGGGCGAGCGTCCCGGTGACCCAGTCGGAGGGCGGCTGCGGTCCCTGCGCGACGAGCAGCCGGGTGCCGAACTCGGGTCCCGTGAGCGGCTCCTCGTCGGCGGTGTGGAGGCGGACCAGCTGGGGCCGCGGGTTGGCCAGGACCGCGAACTGGGCTCCCGGCAGCCAGGACTTGGCGTGCGTCTTGAGCGTGACCGGCACCCGGTCGAGCTTGGCGACGGAGCCGAGGAGCGCGCCGGCGTAGATGTAGTGCGCGAGGAGGCGTACGGAGGAGGCGAGCACTCCCGGGCTGAAGTCGCAGACGGACAGCTGCCGCAACTGCTGGGCGAGCAGGGCGACGCCGAGCGGCGGCAGATCCACACCGAGCAGGGCGATGCGGTCGCTCTCCAGCACGGAACGGACGGTGTGCAGCCGCCGGGTGACGGCCGACGCGTCGGAGGACGAGTGCAGGGCGATGACGTAGCCGTGCTGCTCGATGAGCGCGTGCATGCCGTACAGGGAGGCTTCGAGGGTCTCCTGCGGCTGTACGACCGCGGGCGGGGACTGCCGGTCGTGCGGTGGGAGCACCAGGTCGGAACTGGTGACGGCTATCGCGGTCGGCACGCTGCACACCACCCCGTTCGCTTCGGCGAGGTGGTCGACCACCGCCTCAGACGGCCCCTGTGGGGAGCGACGTCTGCCTCGACGTCCCTCCCGCATCGTCTTGCATCAGCACCATATCCACGGCATGGCCCGATCAACACCGAATCTCCTTGATCAACTCACGGGCGGTGGGGGCCGTATCCACACAGAGTGAGACGCATATGCCTCAACTCGGCAGGTGGGCGGGGAGGTTGGGCTCCACGAACGGGTGAACGGGCCTCGGCCGGGAGTCTTGACAACCTGATTGGTCTGGACCAACTTTACGACTATGTTCAGACACAGAAGACGCATACACATGCGGACGAACGCGCGAAAATGTGAGAGTGCGCGCATACGGGGACGGACCCGGCTCCGGTCGGGCGTCGTCGCCGTCTCCCTCGCCCTCGGTCTCTCGCTCGCCGGCGCCGGGGAGGCGTCGGCCGCGGACATCAACAACGCCAGGAACGCCGGATTCGAGTCGGGGCTCAGCGACTGGAACTGCTCGGCGGGCAGCGGCGCGACCGTCTCCTCCCCGGTGCACGGCGGCGCGGCCGCGCTGCGGGCCACCCCGGCCGGGCAGGACAACGCCCGCTGCGTCCAGACCGTGGCGGTGAAGCCCGGCTCGACGTACACGCTCAGCGCCTGGGTGCGGGGCGGGTACGCGTACCTGGGCGCGACCGGGACCGGTACGACCGACGTCTCGACGTGGACGCCGGACTCGACGGCCTGGAAGCAGCTGTCGACCACCTTCACCACCGGCGCCTCGACCACGGCGGTGACGGTCTACACGCACGGCTGGTACGGCCAGGCCGCCTACCTCGTCGACGAGGTGTCCGTCTTCGGCCCCGACGGCGGTGGTGGCGACCAGCCGCCCACGGTCCCGTCCGCCCCGGCCGGGCTGACGGTGTCGGGCTCGACGTCCTCCTCGGTCTCCCTGGCCTGGAACCCGGTCTCGGGTGCCACCGGCTTCCACGTCTACCGGGGCGGCACCAAGGTCCGGTCGGTGACCGGCACTTCGGCGACGGTGACCGGGCTCGCGGCCTCCACCTCGTACGCGTTCCAGGTCACGGCGGCGAACGCGGCCGGTGAGTCGGCGCGTTCGGCGACGGTGACGGGGACGACGACGGCGACCCCGGGCGGCGGCACCGGCGTCCCGAAGCACGCGGTGACCGGGTACTGGCAGAACTTCGACAACGGGGCCACGGTGCAGCGGCTCGCCGACGTCCCCTCGCAGTACGACATCATCGCCGTGGCCTTCGCGGACGCCACCGCCACACCGGGCGCCGTCGCCTTCACCCTCGACTCGGCGGGCCTCGGCGGCTACACCGTCGACCAGTTCAAGGCCGACGTCCGGGCCAAGCAGGCGGCCGGCAAGAAGGTCATCGTGTCGGTCGGCGGTGAGCGCGGCACGGTCGCGGTCAACAACGCGGCCTCCGCGACGAACTTCGCCGACTCGGTGTACGCCGTGATGCGGACGTACGGCTTCGACGGCGTCGACATCGATCTGGAGAACGGGCTCGACGCGACGTACATGACGCAGGCGCTGCGGTCGCTGTCGGCGAAGGCCGGCCCGTCGCTGGTCATCACGATGGCGCCGCAGACCATCGACATGCAGTCGACGTCGAACGCGTACTTCCGGACGGCGCTGAACATCAAGGACATCCTGACCGTCGTCAACATGCAGTACTACAACAGCGGTTCCATGCTGGGCTGCGACGGCAAGGTCTACAGCCAGGGGTCGGTGGACTTCCTCACCGCCCTCGCCTGCATCCAGCTGGAGAACGGGCTCGCCCCCTCCCAGGTGGGGCTGGGGCTGCCGGCCTCCACACGGGGCGCGGGCAGCGGGTACGTGGCGCCGAGCGTGGTGAACAACGCGCTCGACTGTCTGGCCCGGGGCACGCACTGCGGCTCCTTCAAGCCGCCGCGGACGTACCCCGACCTGCGGGGCGCGATGACCTGGTCGACCAACTGGGACGCCACAGCGGGCAACGCCTGGTCGAACGCGGTGGGGCCGCATGTGCACGGGCTGCCGTAGCCGGCTCCCGTAGGAGTGTGGCGCGGGTCACCGGAACCTCTCCCACCTCATGGAGAGAGCAGAGTGTGAGGTGGGAGAGGTGCATGAGAGATGAGTGACCCCGAGAGGGAGCGGGCGCACGCCGGGCCCCCGGTGCGGGCGCGGATACGGGCCGGGGACCGGGACGCGTTCGCCGAGGTCTACGACGCCTACGCGCGGGCCGTCTACAACCACGCCTACCGGCTGATCGGTGACTGGTCGACGGCCGAGGAGGTGATGGCCGACACCTTCCTGGACGCCTGGCGCACCCGGGAGCGGCTGGAGCCGGACGGCGGCTCGTTGAAGCCGTGGCTGCTGGGCATGGCGACCAACAAGGCCCGCAACGCCACCCGTGGCCGTGGCCGCCGGCTGGCGTTCCTGGCCCGGCGCCCCGGCCCGGAACCGGTGGCCGACTTCGCCGACGAGACCGCCGGGCGCCTCGACGACGCACGCCGGCTGGCCGCCGTACGGCAGGTGTACGGGCGGCTGCGGCGCGCGGAGCGTGAGGTGCTGGCGCTGTGCGTGTGGTCCGGCCTCGACTACGGGCAGGCGGCCGAGGCGCTGGGCGTCCCGGTGGGGACCGTACGGTCCCGGCTCTCCCGGGCCCGGGCGCGGCTCGGGCGGCTGACGGACGAGCGGCTGCGTGAGGAACGTACGCGAAACATGACGAACGGTGGGGAACCGGGGCGTCGTCGCGGAGAGGTAGGGGGCGAGGCCGCGTTCGCGGCCCTTCCGCTCAAGGAGATTCAGGAGGGATCCCGATGAACGAGGAGCTGGCCCGACTGCTGCCGCCCCCGCCCGAACGGGACGTCCCGCCTGGTCGCCTCGCCCACCACAAGGACCGACTGATGCGACTCATCGACGACGCCCCGGTTCCCCACCGTTCGTCATGTTTCGCGTACGTTCCTAACGCAGCCGCCCGGCCGTCAGCCGCCCTACCCATGCCCCGGCCCGGGAGAGCCGGGACCGTACGG
>NZ_JARGEE010000445.1:0-6785 GCF_033794485.1 Streptomyces sp. MB09-02B | reverse complement strand
GTGGGTGAGTTCGATGACGTCGCCGAAACGGTAGGGGCGTGAGGCGGTGTCGTACTTGAGGAGCGCGCGCCCGGTGTACAGACGCCGTGCGGCGTCGGCGATTCCGCGCTTGAGCGGCTGCGGGATTCTGCGCCCGTGGCGAGACGTCCAGTACGCGAGCAACTCACCGGGTTCGTCGGCCCGTTGGAGGACGGCGGACACGGCCTGCCGTGAGAAGCCGACGGCGCCCGCCTCCAGCCTGGCCCGGACGAACTCGGCGGCGCCCACGAGGGAGGCGGTGCGCATGTGGGCCTCGGTACGCAGCCAGCCCAGCAGGCCGAGGGTCCATTCAGGATCGCTGACGGCGAGTTTGCGTACCAGCTGCTCGTAGCGCTCGTCGCGGGCGGCAGCGTCCTCGTAGAAGGTGTGATGGCCGACCATGTTGGCCACGGCCAGCAGGAAGAGTTCCATCTTGGGCGTGCGGGCGTAGGCGGCGCCGCCCTGGTGCGTACGATTGTGGAGTCGGTGCGCGGGCGGGGGCCGCAGGCCAGGTGCGGTGGCGGACGGCGGGAGCAGCCACCGGCCGTGGGTGGAGAGCGACGAGGTCGCTCCGCCAGCGGTCAGGCCCGGTATCTCCGCCTGGATCTCGCTCCTGGCTTCGGACTTGGCTCGCTGACGGTTGAAATGGGGCATGCAGAAGGTCCCTTGGGAGACGTTCCTGGAAGAAGGAGAGACGCCTTCCGAGATCAATAGTGGCACCGGGGTGGTGTTGCGTTTTCAGAAAGGAAGTAACCGGGGCACAGCGCATCGGAAGGCGTCGGACACGCACGCTAATCGAAGCGGCGAGCGGCCGCACGCGATTTATTGCCCGCGCTCCTCCCAGTCCGAGATCCCGCCTCTCGCCCCCGAGCAGGAGCCGCGTTGAGCGGGTGAGTGAGCAGTTCGTCGGGGAGGGTGCTTCGGCGCCACGCATGTCCGGAGTGGGGGAGGGGGCTCTGCCATCGGACTACCGGCGCATGCTCGCCGCCGTGCGGCGGGGTGCCGGATCGGTCATGGCCCGGCGGGTCGGCGAGATGCTGGGGGTGGACATCAGCGTGCGGGCCAGACTGGAGCCGCCGCGCGGGAAGCTGGTCAGGCTGGCCGACCGCGGTCGGCTGCGGAAACTGTCCGACGGCCGGTTCACCGCTCGCCTGTGACCAGGGGTCTGCCGCCCGGATGGCGCCCGTAGATCGAATTCCCCACCCCTCAGGCTGTTCCCCAGGTCTGCTCATCTGGGACGTCTTCCCTACCCGTGCGGCGGTCCGTACGACTTTGACGGTGCGGGAGTACGGGCGCGCGCCCCCGTGACAGAGGGGTTTGCATGTGCCGTAGCGGCATGTGGTCCAGTAGGCGGCAAGCACGACATTGAGAGGTTCCCTCGCATGCCCCTTCCTGCGATTCCCCGCCGGGTCAAGATCGGCGATGCCGCCGCGTTCGCCGGGACCACACCCCGCGCCATCCGCCACTACCACGCCATCGGGCTCCTCGCCGAACCGGAACGCGGCAGCGATGACCGGCGCCGCTACGGATACGACGACATGATCCGCCTGCTGTGGATCCGCAGGATGGCCGATGCGGGTATCTCCCTGGACGACATCCACGCCGCCTTCAAGGGCACCACCGGCATCGAGCAGTCCCTGGCCCGCTTGGAGGAGTCCCTCGCTTCCAAGGCTGCCGCCATCGAGGCCCAGCGGGCCGCCGTGAACCGTCTTCGCGAGGTGGGCAGCCCCCTGGGCCTGCTCTCACCACTGGTCACCGGCCGCCTGCGCGATCTACCGCCCGGAGCCCTGCGCTCCGCCGACCTCGATACCCTCCTGGTCACGGAGCGCATCCTCGGCCCTCTGGGCGCCGCCATCCAGGCCGACCGGTTCATCGTCCTGGCCACCCACCCCGAACTGCGGGCCGAGGAGGACCGACTGGCCGAGGCCGAGGCGGCCCTGGACGACACCATGTCCCCCGAGGACCCTCGCGTCGAAGACCTGGCCGCCCAGCGATGTGATCACGAGACCGCCCTGGCAGCCGCCATCGAAAGATCGGGCCTGGAGGAGGCCCTCAACGTCCTCCTGGACCGGGAGGACGAGCACGCCGGCGAGGAAGAAGACGGGGCGAGGACGAGCGTGATGGGGGCCATCGGCAAGATGCCGTACGACTTCTCCCCGGCCCGCGTCCGGTACGAGGAACGTGTCATCGAACTGTTTCACTCGGCCGATCAGGACGGCGGCGACACGGACCCACGGACCTGCTGACTGGCGCCGGCGCCCAGAGCGAGCCCGACAAGAGCAGCCCGGAGTGGTGCGGAGCGAGCGTAACTGCGGTGCCCCGGGCGGCCGTTGGAATTGTGTGGCGAAAACCGAAGAGTACGCCGAGGTCACCTGCCCGCTTGTCTACTGGTGCCGTCTGCCGCTGTCCACGTGCACCGTCGACCATCTCGCCGATCTGCTGCGCCGGCACATGAAGGCGATGCGGTGCAGGTGGCGGATCCTGCCGCCCGGGAAGATCGCAGTGATCGTCCTGGCCGTGCCGCGCCATGACCAGCGCCTGGTCGACATGGCCGCCGGCGGCAGCAACGTGTCCGAGTCCACCGTCCGCCGCCGGCGCGACGAGCTGATCACGCTGCTCGACGCCCAAGCTCCGCGCCTGGACCGCACCCTGAAGAAGGTCGCCAAGCGGGGCGGGGAAGTAGTTCTCATCGACGGCACCCTCATCCCCACCCAGCGCCGCACCGGAAGAGCCGGCTGGCGGAACCACTCCGGCAAACACCGCCATCACGGCCTGCACTTCCTCGCCCTCACCGACGAAATCTGAAGAACTGGCGGACTTTTACCAAGCCCCGCACCGACTCCGCCCATGCAACCCGCCTCCTGCGCGCCCTGCTCGTCCTGACGAACCTCGAAGTCAACAGCTGGCGGACGATCTTCTCCGCAGACTGCCGCCCACGACCAGCGTAAGAACTGCGGAACGTGTCCTTGCGGTTCTCCCACGACGTGGCCGCCGACCTCAAACCACCTGGCCAGGAGACGGCGGCACGGCCAGCTCAGGGGTGCTCGGCACGGGCGGCGCAGCTGACGCGGCCGACTGGATGCGGTTCTTCTCGGCGCGGTAGAGCCAGTAGGCGGCCCAGAAGCCCGTGACGCCGATCAGGACCATGGCGACGATCACCGGCCACTGCCACGGGTCGGAGACGTGCAGCGCGAGGAACCAGACCTTGTCCGTGGAGCCGCTGAGTTTGATGCCCAGCGGCGCCAGGCCCTGCGGGAACAGGCCCAGGATGCCGACGGCCATGGCCGTCCACAGGAGGGTCTGGCGTGCGGCGGACATCGTCTCGAACGGGGACTTGCCGGCCTCCTCCTCACTGGTGGCCGTCGAAGACGGGGTGCCCGAGCGCATCAGGTGCAGCAGTTCCGGGCCGTTGTCCCGCAGCTTCTTCGCCGCCACCGAGCCGAGCAGCACATGGCTGAGCACACCCGTGAGCAGGGCGACCGGGAGGCTCGCCCACAGCAGCGCGGGCTGCTCCAGCGCGTGGCCCACCCAGGCGACCCCGAGCGCGGGGCACATGGCCAGCGCGACCAGGAAGAACATCAGGAACGACTGGCCCGTGACGTCGCCGTGGTCCATCGGTGAGTTCTTGCTCTTGTGCGGGTCCGGGCCGGGCACCAGGACTGCGACGGAGGCCCAGATCAGCAGGCCGGAACCGCCACCGAGTGCGGCGAGGTTGCCCGCGAGCGCCCACGGCACCAGGTCGGGGTCACCGTGCACGAGCGATCCGGCGAGCGTCAGGAACAGCGTGAGCGGGCCGAAGACGACCAGCCAGGCGAGCTGGCGTGCGCGGACGTCGGCCTTCTCCTTCCCGGGTACCGTCAGGGTCAGCCAGAGCGCGGTGCCGTCCTGGCCGTAGAGGTTGGCGCAGGTCGCCGCGGCCATCAGCGCGCCGGCCGCGCCGACGAACGGGAACGCGGCGGTGAAGTCGAAGATCAGCGGGAACAGCGCGGTGATGACCGCGAAGGCCGGGCCGAGCACGATGCTCTGGGTGCGCATGGGGTCGCGCCACCAGGTGCGCAGCTCCTTGAGGTAGATCGTCCCCACGTCGCCGCGGAACAGCCGGGGACGCCGTACGGCCTCGCGTGCGGAGGAGCCCCGGACGACCGGGCGGGCCAGCCGCTGCGGTCCGAGGAGCGCGCTCCACGCGGCGAACAGCGCCGCCACCAGCACGGCCAGCGCGAGCAGCGGCCCGAACGTCCACAGCCAGTCGCTGCGGCCCGCCGCCTCGACGGCGAGCAGTCCCCAGCTGGAGGGCAGCGCCCGCACCACGGTGGAGAAGGTGGGCGGGAAGCCGTACTCCAGCAGTAGGTAGATCCCGATCATCAGGACCCAGGAGAAGGAGCACAGGGAGACGATCGCGGCGGTGACGGTCGCGGTGATGGCGCCGCCGATACGGGAGCGAGCCAGTGCGCGGAACAGCAGGGTGACCACACGAGACAGCAGCACCACTAGCAGCAGGAGCAGGACCACCGCGGGGACCGACACCAGGACGGCCTGCCAGCTCAGCCGGGCGGCGAAGGCGATCATCGCGCCGAACGCCAGCACGGTGATCGCGGTGGTGACGGCGACCAGCGCGGCGGCGAGCAGGCCCATGGCCAGGGTGCGGCGTGGGATCGGCTGGCGGTGGAAGTGCTCGCCGTTGAGGGGTGGTTCGCCCGCGAAGATCGGTCCGACGATCCAGCCCAGCGCCCACAGCGCGAAGGTGACCGCGAGGACGTCCATCAGCATCCGCGGCTGGGAGAAGTCGAGGAACGCCAGGATGACGGTGGTCACGGCGAGACAGATCCCGGCGGACCAGCCGAGGCCGCTCAGGGCCATCTTGGAGTCGGACGTGCTGTGGCGGAGCACGGCCAGTTTCATACGGATCAGGACGCCAACCACGACAGTCCCTCCCCGCCGCCGATCGTCACGCCGACCAGGTCGACGAAGGTCTCCTCCAATGTGCGGCCGCCACGCACGTCGTCCAGCGGCCCCTCCGCGACGACGCGGCCCCGGGCCATCACACCGACGGTGTCGCACAGCTCTTCGACGAGTGCCATGACGTGACTGGAGATCAGCACCGAACCGCCGCGGCCGACGAACCGCCGCAGGATCTGCTTGATGGTGGCGGCGGAGACCGGGTCGACCGCCTCGAAGGGCTCGTCGAGCACGAGCATCCGGGGGGCGTGCAGCAGGGCCGTGGCCAGGCCGACCTTCTTGCGCATGCCGGTGGAGTAGTCCACGACCAGGGTGCGTTCGGCGGGACCGTCGAGTTCCATGACGGCGAGGAGCTCGTCGGCGCGCTGGTCCACCTCGTCGGCGTTGAGGCCGTGTAACTGGCCGAGGTAGGTGAGCAGTTCACGGCCGGTGAGCCGCTCGGGCATGGCCAGCCCGTCGGGCAGGACGCCCAGCAGGCGGCGCGCCTTCAGCGGCTCCTCCCAGATGTCGACGCCGTGGACCTTGGCCGTGCCCGCGTCCGGTCTGAGGAGACCGACGGCCATCGAGAGGGTGGTGGTCTTGCCTGCGCCATTCGGTCCGACAAGGCCGTAGAAGGAGCCGGGCCGGACGGTGAGATCCACGTGATCCGCCGCCGTGTAGTCACCGAACACCTTGTGCAGGCCCGTGAGACGGAATGCGGGTTCCTCTCTCGCCGAGTCTCTGTCGGTCGTGTCCGTCACGCTCGTGTGCTGAGTTACGTCGTCCACCGCATTCCTTCTAGGGGAGAGACAGGGCGACCCGGCGGATCGCGGGCCCCTCAGGCCTGCTGGCTATCTTGCCAACGGCCCTGTTCTGCAAGCGATTTCACCTGTCCGGTGGGCCGGAGCGTGGTGGTCTGTTTTGCGTGTTCCGGGTTGAGGGCTGGGGGGTTGGTGCTCTGTCCGTGGTGGGTGGGTGGTTGGTTGGTTGGGGTGGGTTTAGAGGCCTGTGCCGCCGGAGGCGTCGATGTGTTGGCCGGTGATCCAGCGGGCGTGGTGTGAGGCGAGGAAGGCGATGATGTCGGCGATGTCTGTGGGGTGTCCCATGCGGCCGAGTGCGGAGAGTGCGGCGTGGGTTTGTTCGTTTTCGGGGGTGTTCCAGCGTGGTTTGTTGAGGCCTGTTTTGGTGTAGCCGGGTGCGACGGAGTTGACGGTGATCTGGTGGGGGCCGAGTTCTTTGGCGAGGGTGTGGGTGAGGGCGTGGAGTGCGCTTTTGGCCATGGTGTAGGCGAGGGAGGTGGGGTGGCTGATGCGGGTGGCGGCTGAGGTGATGTTGATGATGCGGCCTGCTGGTTGCAGGCGTGTGAGGCCTTGTTGGATGAGGAAGAGGGGGGCTTTGGCGTGGACGTTGATGAGGTGGTCGAAGTCGTGGGGGGTGACGTCGGTGATGTTGCCTTGGATGTTGAGGCCTGCGTTGTTGACGAGGATGTGGAGGGCGGGGGGTTCGCCCAGTTTTTCGAGGCCGGTGTCGAAGCGTTCGTAGAGGGTGCGGATGTCGTCGGGTGTGCCGAACTGGGTCTGCAGGGGGAAGGCGCGTCCGCCGTCGTCGGTGATCTGCTGGACGGTGCGGCGGGCGGAGGTCTCGTCGCGGGCGTAGTGGACGGCGACCAGTGCGCCATCGGCGGCCAGGCGGCGGGCTACGGCCCGGCCGATTCCTCGTCCTGCGCCTGTGACCAGGGCTGTTCTGCCGTTCAGTGCGGTCATCGTTTTTTTACCTCTGCTCGGTCGGTGCGGCGGGTGGTGGGGGTCTTGTCGGGGAGTCTGCCGTATGGC
>NZ_JARGEE010000444.1:0-6801 GCF_033794485.1 Streptomyces sp. MB09-02B | reverse complement strand
TACATCATGTTGTTTTTTTTTTTTTTTTTTTTTATATGTAAGGTGACCATCGAGATCTAAAAAAGGTTATTCGTCGGCAGCGGCAGATGGTGAAAAGAGACAGCCATGAGACTCGAGAACATCACGGCCCTGGTGACAGGCGCGAGCAGTGGCATTGGGCAGGCGGTGAGTTCCCACTTCCGCCGTGAGGGCGGGCGGCTGCTGCTCACCGGCCGCAAGGAGTGGCTCGACAGCGCTCAGCCTGACGACCTGTACGTTCCCGGAGACCTCAACGACGAGGCGTTCGTCGAGCACCTGGCCAAGCAGGCAGCGGAGTCCTTCGGCACCGTCGACGTCGTCGTCCTCAACCACGGCCTGCAGGCCGCCGGTCCGCTCACCGAGATGGCCCGCGACGACGCGAAGACCGTGCTGGAGAGCAACCTGCTCAGCGCGTTCCTGGTGATGAAGCACTTCGCGCCGCTGATGCCCGAGTCCGGCGGCTCCTTCGTCTGCGTCAGTTCACGGCTGGGCATGGTCGGCATGGCCGGGCAGGTCCTGTATTCCGCCGCGAAGGGGGGCCTCATCATGCTCGCCAAGGGCGCGGCGATCGAGTGGGCCCCGCGCAACATCCGTGTCAATGTCGTCGCCCCTGGCCTGACCGCCACCCCGATCATCGAAGCGGCGTTCCAGCGCAGGCCAGACCCCGAGGCCTACCGCCGCGAGCGCGAGAGCACGATCCCGCTCCAGCGCCTCGCCACCCCCGAAGAGGTCGCCGACGCGGTGCTCTTCTTCGCATCGTCGGAGTCGTCGTACGTGACCGGATCGGTCCTGACCGTCGACGGCGGGTATACCGCCTCCTGAGCCGTGCGGGGCATCTGCTCCGACTGTCCGGGGCGGTCGGCGGCGGGGTCCAGCAGTTCCGCGAGGTGCAGGGCGCGAATGCCCCGGTCTCCGGCGAGGTGGTCGACCTGGGTGGCGCAGCTGAATTCGTCCGCCACGACGACGGCTGGTGTCCGCGGGTCGAATGAACGTGGCGTACTCGTGGCAGTGGATCTGCAGCAGGACGTCGTCCGGCAGTCCCGGGGGCGTCCAGCCGGGTGCGGCGAGGTCGGTCGGGGCTCCGGTGAGGGTGTGGACGCGGGCCGCGACGCGCCGGGCGGCGTCGGTGCCGAGGAGTTCGGGCACGTCACGCTCGAGCGCCGCGGCGCAGCTGGGCTCGGCCACGACGACGGGCCGGTCGCCGCCGTCGTCCAGGCGGGCGGCCGTACGGGCCATGATGCGGCGCGCCACGGACAGCTGTCCGGTGCTCACCCAGGTCAGGCCGCAGCACAGGTCGTCGGGGCGGACCAGAAGTCGCTCGCTGCGGCCGCCGAGGTCGCCGTCGCATGCGGCTGGCGCTGCGCGGTGGCTGCCCGCTGGCGCGAGCACGCCTGCGCCGGACTGGACGCGAGGCGTCGCGTCGGCTGGCCGACGTTCGATCCACCGGGCCGATGCTGCTCTCCGAGGCCGCCGAGGACGGAGGTTTCGGCGTTACGTGCTCGCACGCGAGATCCCTGTCCTGTTCGCAGTGCCCTGTCAGTGGTGGTGCCGTCGGCGTTCTCACGCGCGGGCCCGAGCGCGTAGGGAAGTCTTCGCAGCTCAAGAGGCCCAGCAGAGTAAGTGTCACCGTCATGGACGGTTACGGAATGCGAACTCGTGAAATCGAACTGGTCTGTTTCATTGACGGGCTTCCGACTGAGACCTATCTTCTGATCGAACTTGCGAACAATGTTCGATTTTTCGAACCATGGCCGTCAAAGGGGACAGCCCGTGTTCCGCATCTGTCTCCGGCCTGCTCCTGAGCCGGCTCCGGCGGCCCTCTCCGCTGCCTTAGTCACCCGACCCGCCACGGCTGGGCCCCCGGTCTCTGCCATGCTCACGCGGAAACCGCGCCACGTCGGCCGCCGACCAGAGCGACGCGGCGTCCCCTCGGGCGGAGCCGGGCCTCCCCCAACGGTGCGGAGGCCGGACCTCCTCGCCCGCACCTGCACCTGCACCTGCACCTGATCACGGCACTCCAGAAAGACAGGAACGCACATGCCCGCGGTTCTCTCACGGCTGGCGGCGATACTCGTCGCCGCCTGCCTGCTCTTCACCGCCCAGGTCGTGACCACACCTCAGCGGGCCGCCGCCGCCGACCCGGGTTATCTGATGACGCACTTCATCGGGGAGGGGGCGACCGGTCAGCAGATGTACTTCTCGTACAGCGCGGACGGTCTGAACTGGACCGACCTCAACGGCGGCGGGATGACCCTGCGCTCCACCGTGGGCACGCGCGGCGTGCGCGACCCCGCACTGGTCCGCTCGCCCGACGGCAGCAAGTACTGGATCATCGCGACCGACCTGTGCATCGACTGCGGGCAGACGTGGAGTTCGTCCATCAACGACGGCAGTCGCAGTCTTGTGGTGTGGGAGTCGAGCGACCTGGTCACCTGGTCGGCGCCGTGGCTGCTCAACGTCGCCGGCGCGATCCCTGACGGGCGCAACGCCTGGGCGCCCGAAGCGATCTGGGATCCGGCCAGCAACGACTACGTCCTGTACTGGGCGACGAACAAGCCCCTCAACGGCGTGACGAAGCACCGCATCTACTACGCCCGCACCAGCGACTTCCGCACGATCACCACCCCCCAGATCTACATCGAGCGCCCCGGCACCCAGGAGATCATCGACACCCAGATCGTCGAGGTCCCCTCCGGCGTCGGCAACTACCGCTACGTACGGGCCTCCGGCGACGGCCAGATCACCCTTGAGGGCAGCAACTCGATCCTCGGCACCTGGACCAACCTCGGCAACCTCTCCGGCATCGGCCTGACCGGCTCCCAGGTCGAGGGTCCGATGTGGTTGAAGTTCCGCGACCGCAACGAGTGGACGCTCTACCTCGACCAGTACGCGGCCGGAAAGGGATACATGCCGGTCACGACGACCAACCCGTCCGCCTCCGGCACCTACAAGCTCCCGGCGTCGGGCACCTACTCCCTGGGCGGCACCAAGAAGCGCCACGGCTCGATCCTGAACCTGACGGCCGCCGAGGACGCCCGGATCCAGGCGCGCTGGGCGAACACCCCGGCCCAGCGGCTGCAGTCCTTCAACTTCCAGGACCGCTACGTGCGGCACACCAACTTCGACGTGCGCATCGACCAGAACGTCACCAACGACGACGCCAAGTTCCGGCCGCGACCGGGCCTGGCCGGCTCCGGCACCGTCTCCTTCGAGTCGGTCAACTTCCCCGGCTACTACCTGCGGCACTCCGGATTCGACTTCCAGCTGGCCTACAACGACGGCACCACCCAGTTCGCCGCCGACGCCACCTTCCGTCAGGTCGCCGGACTCGCCGACTCGTCCTGGTCCTCGTACCAGTCGTACAACCACCCCGACCGCTACATCCGCCACTACGCCTACCAGCTGAAGCTCGAACCGATCACCACCGCGACGGGACGCAGCGACGCCACCTTCCGTCTGACGAGCTGACCTGACAGGGATGCCGGCGCCCTCGGGCGACGCCCCACCTGCCGCCCGCCCTCAAGCGAGGAAGGCACCGGCATCCCACTCACGGGCGCAACGCGACACCACATGTCATTCGGGGCGGGACGCGGCACCTCGACCGAGGCGTCGCGTCCCGCTCCTCCTCATGCATGTCTTCTTCAGGGGATGTGAACCATGCACAGCGCGAGACTTCAGTGCCGCCGAAGAATGAGGCAGGGCGCTCTGGCCTCCGTCGCCGCCGCCACGCTCATGGTCGGCGTCGTCGGCCCGGCGGCCCCCGCCCGGGCGGCGGAGATCACCGACGGCCTGGCTCTCTGGTACAAACTCGACGCCACCTCGGGCACCGTGGCGGCGGACGCCTCCGGCAACGGCCGCAACGGCACCGTCAACGGCACCGCGAGCTGGTCGGGCAACGGGGAGGGGCTCACGTTCAACGGGTCCAGCACCTCCATCAAGGTGCCGGACAACATCATGAGCGGCATGAACTCGATCACCGTCTCGATGGACGTGCAGATCGACGCGAACCAGGCCACGCCGTACTTCCTCTACGGCTTCGGCAACACCGCGAGCAGCGGCACCGGCAACGGGTACCTGTTCACCACCGGCGACTCGTTCAGGACCGCGATCGCCTCCGGGGGCTTTTCCACCGAGCAGAACACCCGGACCTCCGCCGCGCTGCAGCGCTCGGTCTGGAAGCACGTCACCTACACCCAGACCGGCACCACGGGTGTCCTGTACGAGGACGGCGTCGAAAAGGCCCGCAACACCTCGGTCACCCTCACCCCCGGTTCCATCGGGTCCGGCATCACCACGGCCAACTACATCGGCAAGTCGCTCTACACCAGTGACAAGCTCTTCAAGGGCAAGATCCGCGACTTCCGGGTCTACAACCGTGCGCTGGCACCCGGTGAGGTTCTCGATCTCAGCGGAAACACCACAGGCATCGGCGCGGCCACCCACCCCAAGCTGAAGATCGACGCGATCGTCGACGACGCCAACAGCAAGATCACCCTCCCGCTGACCGAGGGCACCGACCTCACCACACTCGCCCCGCAGTTCACCATCGCCCAGGACTCGTCCATCAGCCCGTCCTCCGGCACTCCACGCGACTTCAGCGCGCCCGTGACGTACGAGGTGACCGGCCCTGATGGCGAGAAGCGCACCTGGACGGTCGAGGCGCTGGAAATGAAGAGCCCAGTGCTTCCCGGGCTCACCGCCGACCCGAACATCGTCCGGTTCGGCGACACCTTCTACATGTACCCGACCACCGACGGCTTCGCGGGCTGGAGCGGCACGCAGTTCAAGGCGTACTCCTCCAAGGACCTGGTCCACTGGACGGACCACGGCGTCATCCTGGACCTCGGACCCGACGTCAGCTGGGCCGACGCCCGGGCCTGGGCCCCGACGATGGCCGAGAGGAACGGCAAGTACTACTTCTATTACTCGGCCGACGCGAACATCGGTGTCGCGGTCTCCGACTCACCCACCGGCCCGTTCACGGACCCCCTGGGCAAGCCGCTGATCGCCCGCGGCGCCTACACCGGCCAGATGATCGACCCTGCGGTCTTCACCGACGACGACGGCAAGCGGTACCTCTACTGGGGCAACGGCAGGGCGTACGTGGTCCCTCTGAACGACGACATGGTCTCCTTCGACGCCTCCAAGGTCACCGACATCACCCCCAGCGGCTACAACGAGGGCACCTTCGTCATCAAGCGCAACGGCACCTACTACTTCATGTGGTCGGAGAACGACACACGTGACGAGAACTACCGCGTCGCCTACGCCACCGGCTCCTCCCCCACCGGCCCCTGGACCAAGCGCAGTGTGACTCTGGAGAAACGCCTCGACCTGGGCATCAAGGGGCCCGGCCACCACTCCGTGGTCCACGTCCCGAACACCGACGACTGGTACATCGCCTACCACCGCTTCGCCATCCCCGGCGGTGACGGCACCCACCGCGAAACCACCATCGACAAGCTGGAGTTCGACGCCGACGGCCTGATCAAGAAGGTCGTCCCCACACTGAGCAGCATCGACCCGGTCTCCGTCGGCACCACCCTGCCGACGCACACCAACCGCTCGCTCCAGTCGGTCAACTTCACCGGCCGCTACGCCGACGTGCGGTCGGACGGCCTCGGCTACCTCGACCCGGTGACCTCCTCCAGCACCACGGCGGTCAAGCAGAGCGCCACCTTCACCATCGTCCCCGGCCTGGCCGACTCCACCTGCTACTCGTTCCGCGACTCCTCAGGCCGCTACCTGCGCCACAAGGACTTCCGGATCCGCTTCGACGTGAACAACGGCACGGCCACCTTCCACAAGGACGCCACCTACTGCGCCCGCCCTGGCTCGGCCGCAGGCTCGGTCAGCCTGGAGTCCTCCAACTACCCCGGCCGCTACCTCCGCCACTACAACTACGAGCTGCGCATCGACCCCTTCCAGGACAACGCCACCTTCCGCGCCGACAGTTCCTTCAGGGCGGTCAACCCCTGGGTCTGACCGCAATCCCTACTCGCCGGCTGCCCCGCACGGCTTCAACGTGCGGGGCAGCCGACATCGTGGCGCACCGAGCCTCACGTCGGGCGGTCAGCCGCGCCGCGAGCCGGCCGTCCGTCGGCCGAGACCGAGGTGGTAAACCGGCGTCCGAGCAGCCGACCGTCTGCCCCGTACGGTTCCGCTCGCTCCCCATGGCTCGCACTGCAGCCCCAGCACGACCCGAACCGGCGCCGCCAGACCAAGATCCGGACCGTTTCCGGACCAGCCCCCGACAGAAGGCTGCGCCAACTGCCGTTTTACTGCGGCACTGCGCGCCGTCAAGAAGGCCCGTTCGGTCGCGGTCAGCGTGGCGCGGGTGAGCCGGCTGCCGTTTCCACTCGGCATCTGTCAGATCGCCCCGCCCCATGCCACCACAACGGCCCAGGCAGGAGGCGGTCACATGGTCGCCCGGACAGCTCCACAGCTCCCGGTCAGACAGAGACGACCAACTGATCCAGAAGCTGCTCCACGCCCGCCGTCAAGTCGGCCGCAGCGCTCTCCCGGGCGCTCAGATGCCTCAGCAGCGCCTGCTGGAACAGCCCGTCAAAAAGCGCGTACGCGACTGGAGAGCCCTCGGTCTCACTCCGGAGGGCACCGGCGAGAAGTTCGTGCTCGACGGCAACAACACCTATGGCGGCAAAGTGGTCACGAACCCCTCAGGCGGCTCTACCTTCTTGAGCGGGTTGATCGAGCCGTTCGTAGGGTTGGGTCGCCCAGGGGTGCCGGGTGTGGCTATCAGGCCGCTGCCGTTCATGGCTCACG
>NZ_JARGEE010000443.1:0-6830 GCF_033794485.1 Streptomyces sp. MB09-02B | reverse complement strand
CCGCTGGGAGCTGCTCGGCGACCCCGCCCCGCTCCCGCCCGGGGCTCTGCCGGGCGCCGCCTCCCATCGGGACCTCACCTCCCTGCTGGCCGCGGGGCCACCACCGGATCTGGTCGTCGCCCGCTGCGACACCGGCCTGGTCGAGGCGGCCCCCGGACTTCCGGAGGCCGCCACCACGGACCCGGTGACCGCCGCCCGCACCGCCGCGCACCGAGCGGTCCGGCTGGCGCAAACCTGGGTCGCCGAGGAACGCCTCGCCGACACGCGGCTGGTGGTCGTAAGCCGGCGGGCGGTCGCGGTCGACGACGGACCGTGCGATCCCGGTGCGGCCCCCGTGTGGGGACTCTTCCGCTCGGCGCAGACCGAACACCCCGGCCGCTTCCTGCTGGTCGACCTCGACGAGGACCCCGCGTCCGCTGCGGCCCTGCCCGCGGCGGTCGCCTGCGGCGAACCCCAGATCGCGATCCGGGCCGGCCGCCTCCACGCGCCCCGCCTCGTCCGCCCGACGTCCCGCGCCTTCCCGTCCCCCTCCCACGGGGCGCGGTCCCGGTCGCGGTCGGCCGGACGGGTCGCTGAGTCGGCCGTGCCCGCCGGGGAGGTGGCCACGACGCTCGACCCCGACGGAACCGTTCTCGTCACCGGCGGGAACGGGGCCCTGGGGCGTCTGGTCGCGCGGCACCTGGTGGCCCGGCACGGGGTTCGGCACCTGCTGCTGGTCAGTCGCCGGGGTGCCGCCGCCCCCGAGGCCGACGAAGCCGTCGCGGCGCTCGGCGCTGACGTGCGGGTCACGGTCGCCGCCTGCGATGTGGCGGACCGGGACGCGCTCGCCACCGTTCTCGCGGGGGTACCCCACGCACACCCGCTGACGGCGGTCGTGCACACGGCGGGTGTCCTCCACGACTCCGTCGTCGAGGCCATCGACCCGGGGGCGCTCGACCGGGTGCTGCGGCCGAAGGCCGACGCGGCGTGGCACCTGCACGAACTGACCGCGCAGGCGGACCTCGCCGCCTTCGTACTGTTCTCGTCCGTCTCCGGGATCAACGGGGCGGCGGGGCAGGGCAGTTACGCGGCAGCCAACGCCTTCCTCGACGCGCTGGCGCAGTCCCGCCGCGCCCGGGGGCTGCCCGCCGTGTCGCTCGCCTGGGGCCCCTGGGCCTCCGGCGCGGGCATGACCGGGGGGCTCACCGAGACGGACCTGCGGCGGATGCGCCGTACGGGGCTGCTGCCCCTCGACCCGGAGCACGGGCTCGCGCTCTTCGACGCCGCCCTGCGCCGGCCGGGCCCCGCGCTGCGACTGCCGGTGGCCCTGTCCCTGCCCCTGGTGCGCCGGAGCGCACAGCAGGGCGAGGCGTCGCCGCTGCACCGGGAACTGGCCGGCAGCGCCTGGCGCGACCCCGCCACGGGCGACGTCCGCACCCACGAAGGGCCGAAGGGGGACGCCGACGCCGGCTCGACGCCCGTACGGCTGGCGGTCGAGGCCGGACGCTCCGCGCCGGAACAGGAGGACGCCCTCCTCGACCAGGTCCGCACGCACGCCGCGGCCGTGCTCGGGCACCGCGACGGACGACGGGTGGACGCCACCCGCACCTTCAAGGAGTTGGGCTTCGACTCGCTGATGGGCGTCGAACTGCGCAACCGGCTGACCGCCGCGAGCGGACGGCGCATGCCCGCCGGACTGCTGTTCAACCAGCCCACACCCCGGGCCGTGGCCCGCTTTCTGCGCACCCGCCTCGCCCCACCGGACCTCCCGGCCGACGCGAACGCCTCGAACGCCTCGAACACCGAGTGCGCCTCCACCAGCGAGTACGCCTCCACCAGCGAGAACGGCGGTGGCGTACGGGCGGCACTCAGCGCGGCGAGCGTCGACGATCTCTTCTCCTTCATCGACCGCGAACTCGGCACCGACCGGCAGGAGCACGGGGAATGACGGACAGGACGGCAGCGGCACCGGCAGCGTCGGCGGTGGAATCCGAGAAGCTGGTCGAGTACCTCAAGCGGGTCACGGCCGAACTCCACGAGACCCGTGGACGACTTCGCCGGGCCGAGGACAGCGCGCGCGAGCCGGTCGCGATCGTCGGCGTCGGCTGCCGGCTGCCGGGCGGCGCGGATTCGCCGCAACGGTTGTGGGAGGTGGTGGCCGAGGGCCGGGACGCCATCGGCCGCGTTCCGGCCGAACGGGGGTGGGACGTCACGTATCCCGGTGGCTTCCTGTCGGACGTGGCGGGTTTCGACGCCGCCTTCTTCGGCATCTCCCCGCGTGAGGCCGCCGCCATGGACCCGCAGCAGCGGCTGCTCCTGGAGACCGCCTGGGAGGCCTTCGAACGCGCCGGCATCGCTCCGCGCTCGCCCGCGTCCCGGCGGACGGGAGTCTTCGCGGGGCTGGTCGCCCAGGACTACGGGCCCCGTCTGGACGAGGCGTCCGACGACACCGGTGGGCACGTGCTGACCGGCACCACCGCGAGCGTGGCCTCCGGCCGGATCGCCTACACCTTCGACTTCGACGGTCCGGCGGTCACCGTGGACACCGCCTGCTCGTCCTCGCTGGTCGCCCTGCACCTGGCCGCGCAGGCGCTGCGGCGCGGCGACTGCGACCTGGCACTGGCCGGCGGTGTGTGCGTGCTGCCGACGCCCGGCACGTTCCTCAGCTTCGAACGGCAGGGCGGCCTCGCGGCGGACGGCCGGTGCAAGGCCTTCGGGGCCGGAGCCGACGGCACCGGCTGGTCCGAGGGCGCCGTACTGCTCCTCGTCGAGCGGCTCGGTGACGCCCGCCGCAACGGCCACCCGGTCCTCGCGGTGGTCCGGGGCACGGCGGTGAACCAGGACGGTGCCTCCAACGGTCTCAGCGCGCCCAGCGGACCCGCGCAGGAACGCGTCATCCGGGCCGCGCTCGCCGACGCCGGGCTGACCCCCGCCGACATCGACGCGGTGGAGGCGCACGGCACCGGGACCCGGCTCGGCGACCCCATCGAGGCGGAGGCCCTGCACGCCGTGTACGGCGCGGGCCGCCCGGCCGAACGGCCGCTGTGGCTGGGCTCGTTGAAGTCGAACATCGGCCACACCCAGGCCGCCGCCGGCGCCGCCGGTGTCGTCAAGACGCTGCTCGCGATGCGGCACGGTGTCCTGCCCCCGACCCTGCATGCCGACGAGCCCACGCCCGAGGTCGACTGGTCCGAGGGCTCGGTACGGCTGCTGACCGAGGCCCGGGAGTGGCCGGAGACGGGCCGTCCACGCCGGGCGGGCGTCTCGTCGTTCGGGATCAGCGGCACCAACGCCCACGTCATCCTCGAACAGGCCCCTGACGACCTCGACCGCGCCGACACGGGCCACCCGATCGGCGCCACGGGCCAAGACATCAGAGGCGCCACCGCCCCGTTCACCGCGCCGCCCCTGCTGCCGTGGCCGCTCACCGCCCGCTCCCGGACCGCCCTGCGGGACCAGGCCCGCGCCCTGCACCAGCACCTGACGTCCACGTCCACGGCCCCCAGCTCCGCCGGCGAACGTTCCGACGCCGCCGACGCGTCCGCCGCCGATGTCGCCCTGTCGCTCGCGACCACCCGGGTGCCCCTGGAACACCGTACGGTCGCCCTCGCACCGGACCGCGACGGGCTGCTCGCCCTCCTGGCGCAGGCCGCCGACGGCGCCACGCCCCAAGGTCTCGTGCACGGCCACCACGCGGTCCCCGGACCCGCGAGCACCGTCTTCGTCTTCCCCGGGCAGGGCTCCCAATGGGCCGGTATGGCGGTCGACCTGCTGGACGCCTCGCCGGTGTTCGCCCGCCGTATGGCCGAGTGCGAGACCGCGCTCGCGCCGTTCGCCGACTGGCGGCTCACCGACGTGCTGCGCGCCCCGGACGCCGCCGAGGCGCTGACCCGTGTCGACGTGGTGCAGCCCGTGCTCTGGGCGGTCATGGTCTCCCTCGCCGAACTGTGGGCCTCGTGCGGAGTACGGCCCGACGCGGTCCTGGGCCACTCCCAGGGCGAGATCGCCGCCGCGGTCGTCGCCGGGGCGCTCACCCTCGACGACGGGGCCCGCGTCGTCGCCCTGCGCTCCCGGTCGCTGGCCGAACTCACGGTGCGCGGCGGCATGCTCACCCTCGCCGAACCGGCCGACACCGTACGCGCCCGACTGGCCCCCTTCACCGGCCGGCTCGACATAGGCGCCGTCAACGGCCCGGCGTCGACCGTCGTCACCGGTGACACGGCGGACCTGGACGCCCTCGCGGCCGAGTGCGCCCGCGACGGCGTACGCGCCCACCGCGTCAACATCGACTACGCGTCCCACTCGCCCCTCGTCGCCCCGCTGGAGGACCGGATCACCGGCCTCCTCGCCCCCGTACGCCCTCGCGCCGGCCAGGTCGCCTTCTACTCGCCGCTGACCGGCGGCCGACTGGACACCACCGGGCTCGACGCCGGCTACTGGTACCGCAGCCTGCGCCGCACCGTCAGGTTCGAGGAGGCCACCCGCGCGGCCCTCGAGGACGGCCACACCCTGTTCATCGAGGTCGGCCCGCATCCGGTGCTCGTCGGCCCCGTCCAGGGCACCCTCGACGCGGCCGAGCGGGAGGCCGCCGTGCTCGGCACCCTCCGCCGGGGGCGGGGCGGCCCGGAACGCTTCGTCGAGGCGCTCGCCGAGGCGTACGCGCACGGAGCACCCGTCGACTGGACGGCGCTGCTCGTCGGCACCGGCGCGCGCCGCGTCGAGTTGCCCACGTACGCCTTCCAGCGCTCCCGGCACTGGCTGGACAGGCCCGCGACGACAGGCCCGGACGACCCCGCGACGACGGCGCTGTGGGAAGCCGTCGACCGGGACGACGCGGCCGACGTGGCCGCGCGGCTGGGCATACGACCCGACGACTCCCTCACCGCCACCGTGCACGCCCTGGCCGCCTGGCGAACCGACTCCCGCCGTGCCGCCACGCTCGCCCGCTGCCGCTACGAAGTCACCTGGAAGCCCGTCCCCGAACCGGCGGCCCCCCGGCTCACCGGCGACTGGGTGCTGCTGGTGCCGGAAGGGGCGAGCGGCGCGGAGTTCGACAGCGACGCGGAGCAGGCCGACGGCCCGGCGGCGGCCGGCGGTGCCGGGCCGACGGGCCGCGCCGACCGCGCGGATCGCAAGGATCGCGCCGACCGCGCACGCGGCGCCGCCCGAACCGTTCCTGCCGACTGGGCGGCCGACGCGCTGACCGCGTACGGGGCCGACCGGGTCGACCGGGTCACGGTCGGTGCGGGCACCGGACGCGAGGAACTGGCCGGTCTGTTGCGGCGGTTGCACGGCACGGCGGTCGGCGTCGTCTCGCTGCTCGGGACCGACGTACGTCCGCATCCCGGCCACCCCGCCGTCCCCGTGGGGGTCGCCACCACCCTGACGGCCGCTCAGGCGCTCCTGGACCTCGGCGGGTCCGCCCCGCTGTGGTGCCTCACCCGTGGCGCTGTGACCACGGGGCCGGACACGGCACCCCCCGGCGCGGAGGCCCTCGGTGACGGCGAAAGCGGCGGCGAAGCCGCGGACGGGCCGAGCCCGGAGCAGGCCCAGGTCTGGGGGCTCGGCCGGGTCGTGGGGCTGGAGGCGCCCGATGTCTGGGGCGGCCTCGTGGACCTGCCGGCGCGGCTCGACACGACGGCGGCGCGCGCTCTGTGCGCGGTCCTCGCCGCTCCCGGCGACGAACAGGAGTGGGCGCTGCGGGGGACCGGCCCCCGTGTCCGCCGCCTCGTCCGCGCCCCGCGCCCCACCGCGACGCCCGGCCGGACGTGGCGGCCCCGGGGCACGGTCCTGATCACCGGCGGCACGGGCGCCCTCGGCGGCCATGTCGCCCGCCGTCTGGCCAGGGACGGCGCCGACCACCTCGTACTGACCGGCCGCCGGGGCGCCGAGGCCCCCGGCGCCGCCGAACTGGCCGAGGAACTGAGGGCCTCGGGTGCCCGGGTGACGCTGGCCGCCTGCGACGTGGCCGACCGGGCCGCGCTGGCCGACGTGCTCGACGCGATTCCCGCCGAACACCCCCTCACCGCCGTCGTGCACGCCGCCGGCGTCAGCGCGCTCGGCCGGCTCGACGCCACCACGCCCGCCGACCTCGCCGCGATGGCGGACGGCAAGGTGAGCGGCGCCCGCCACCTGGACGACCTCCTCGCCGACCGCGCACTCGACGCGTTCGTCCTCTTCTCCTCCGGCGCCGCCGTCTGGGGCGGCGCCCGACAGGCCGCCTACGCCGCCGCCAACGCCCACCTCGACGCCCTCGCCGCCCGCCGCCGGGCCCGAGGTCTGGCCGCCACCTGTGTGGCGTGGGGCAGTTGGGGCGGGGGCGGGATGGTCGACGCCCGCATCCAGCGCGTGTTCGAGCGGATCGGCGTACGGGCCATGGACCCGGACCTGGCCGTCGGCGCGCTGTTCGACGCCGTCGCCCACGACAGGACCCGCTCCACGGTCACCGACATGGACTGGCGGGCCTTCGCCACCGGGTTCCGTCTCTCCCGTCGCCGCACCCTCCTCGACGACATCCCGGAAGCCGCGGGAGCCCCGTCGTCGACCGGACCCGCTCCCGACGAAGAGCGCGCCGCCGAAACCCCCGCGCTCGCGGCGGCCCTCGCCGGCCTCCCCGACCGTGAACGAGACCGTCGCCTGCTGGATCTCGTACGCTCCTGTGCGGCCACGGCCCTCGGCCACACCGACGCGAACGAGGTCGAGGTCGCGGAGGGTGATGGGGGGGCCGACCTGGTGCGCGTCGGTGTGGCCGAGGCCCGGGGCCCCACCGGAGCGTACCAGACACACCAGGCTCCAGTCGCGTTCAGGTCCGGTAGGACCGGAGGTGTCCGCCACGAGGCCGGGGGGTCCGC
>NZ_JARGEE010000442.1:0-6925 GCF_033794485.1 Streptomyces sp. MB09-02B | reverse complement strand
CCCCCCGACGCCGGACAACGCCACCGGGCAACGCCACCGGGCAACGACGCACCCAGGCCCGGGCGCGCCCTGGCCCCCTACCGCCCCCGCTCCCGCTCCTCCACGAACGCGTTGTACGCCGCCACCTGCGCCCGCCGAGCCGTCCGCTCCACCGGCCGCAGCGCGGCCGTCCGCGAGGCCATCTCGGACGCGCTCACGGCCCCGCCGTGCCCGTTCTCGACCGCCACGGAGATCAGCAGCCCGATCCGCTGCGCCAGCTCCAGCACCCGTACCGCACGCGGCGGATACCCGGGCGCCAACACGTCCCGCCCCCGCTCGGCCCGAGCCCGGTACGCGTCGATCGCCGCCTCGGCCACCGGCCCGGACGCCGCGACGTCCAGCCTCGACAACACCGCCGTCGCCTCCCGGAGCGCCTCCGCCAACTCCCGTTCGGCCTCCCCGAGAGACGGCACGTCGGCCGGCGGCGCCTCCCGCACCTCCAGGCAGTGCCAGACGACCTCCACGTGCTCGTCGCCCGCCGGCCCGACCGAGGACACCTCCGGCACCAGCCCGAGCGCACCCCCGTGGCAGACGACCGCCTCCTCCGCCTCCAGCGCCCGCTTGTTGAACTCCGGCGGCCCGCTCAGCCCCAGCGGATGCCCCGGCGCCGGCAGCGCGACCCGCAACCCGGTCACCCCGAGCGCCCGCAACCGCCCCAGCCCGAGCGTCAGCCCGACCGCCCCCGATTCGCCGGGCAACCCCTCCACCCGGTGCACCGCGTCCTCGCCGACAATCGTGTGCACCGCGTCATCCGGTGAGACAAGTCCGGCAAGAAGGGCATTTCCCCATGAGGTGAGGCGTCCTGAGCGTGGTTCGGAGAGCATGCCCCCACCCTAAGGACGACCGAGGCGATGGGTGGCCCGACCGGTGGCGTAGATTTCCCTATGGGCTGCGCCCACCCGGCGGTGGCTCCAACCACAGGCGTACGCGACAGCCGAGTCAGGCCGACACTGCAAGGGGAGACAGCGCGCTCATGAGCGATGTTCTGGAGCTGGAGGACGTATCCGTGGTCCGCGAGGGCCGGGCTCTGGTGGACCAGGTCTCCTGGTCGGTCAAGGAGGGCGAGCGCTGGGCCATCCTCGGGCCGAACGGCGCCGGCAAGACCACCCTCCTGAACATCGCGTCCAGCTACCTCTACCCCAGCAAGGGCACCGCCACGATCCTCGGCGACACCCTCGGCAAGGTCGACGTCTTCGAACTGCGCCCCCGCATCGGCATGGCCGGCATCGCCATGGCGGAGAAGCTCCCCCGGCGCCAGACCGTCCTGCAGACCGTGCTGACCGCCGCGTACGGCATGACGGCCACCTGGAACGAGGACTACGAGGAGGTCGACGAGCTGCGGGCCCGCGCCTTCCTCGACCGCCTCGGCATGACCGAGTACGTCGACCGCAAGTTCGGCACCCTCTCCGAGGGCGAGCGCAAGCGCACCCTCATCGCCCGTGCCCTGATGGCGGACCCCGAACTGCTGCTCCTCGACGAGCCCGCCGCCGGCCTCGACCTCGGCGGCCGCGAGGACCTCGTACGCCGCCTCGGCCGCCTCGCCCGCGACCCGATCGCCCCGTCCATGATCATGGTCACGCACCACGTCGAGGAGATCCCCCCGGGCTTCACCCACGTCCTGATGATCCGTCAGGGCAAGGTCCTGGCCGCGGGCCCGCTGGAGCTGGAGCTCACCTCCCGCAACCTCTCCCTCTGCTTCGGCCTCCCGCTCGTCGTCGACCAGCTCGGCGAGCGCTGGACCGCCCACGGTCTGCCGCTCACCTGACCTCCAACTCCCACCTGATCACCGCAGGTCGGGTGCGCGGGGGCCACAACCCGGCCCAGGCGCACCCGACTTGGGAGCCCTCTGTACGCGATCTTTGACCGTGCGCTCTGTTCGGCGACCCGATCGCGGTTCTACCATTGCCGATGTGGACAGCATCGACGCATGGGTGTGGTGGCTGATCGGCGCGGCCGGGCTCGGGATCGCCCTCGTCGTGACCGCGATGCCCGAGTTGGGAATGCTCGCCCTGGGCGCGGTCGCCGGCGCCGCGGTCGCGGGGCTGGGCGGTGGTGTCGTACTCCAGGTCGTCGTCTTCGCGATCGTCTCCGTCGCGCTCATCGCCGTCGTACGGCCCATCGCGGCCCGGCACAGATCACAGCGGCCACAACTCGCCACCGGGATCGACGCGTTGAGGGGTAAACACGCCGTCGTCCTGGAGCGGGTCGACGGCGCGGGCGGCCGTATCAAGCTGGGCGGCGAGGTCTGGTCCGCCCGAGCGCTCGACACCGGACAGGCCTTCGAAGTGGGACAGGAAGTGGACGTCGTCGAGATCGAGGGAGCCACGGCGATCGT
Source organism: Streptomyces sp. MB09-02B (assembly GCF_033794485.1). Taxonomy (NCBI): domain Bacteria; kingdom Bacillati; phylum Actinomycetota; class Actinomycetes; order Kitasatosporales; family Streptomycetaceae; genus Streptomyces; species Streptomyces sp. MB09-02B. Next base: position 4,551 of record NZ_JARGEE010000442.1, on the reverse strand, counting down.
CATGTGACCTCGCACGACGTGGTCACGAGGCGATGACGCTGTGGCGTGAACGACCCACCCGGCAGGCGGTGTTCTGCCAGACTCGACCACAAGATCTTCAACGGTCTCGAACGGCCTCGACAGGCATAGGATCTTGGGGACTTTCAAGATCTCAGGAAGCGACACGGCGGAGAAGGGCTCGGGGAGCAAACGATGGAACCGATCATCATCGTCCTGATCATTCTGGTGGTGTTGGTCTTCATCGCCCTGATCAAGACCATCCAGGTGATCCCACAGGCCAGCGCGGCCATCGTCGAGCGGTTCGGCCGCTACACGCGCACACTCAACGCGGGCCTCAACATCGTGGTCCCGTTCATCGACTCCATCCGCAACCGCATCGACCTCCGCGAACAGGTCGTGCCGTTCCCGCCGCAGCCGGTGATCACCCAGGACAACCTGGTCGTGAACATCGACACGGTCATCTACTACCAGGTCACCGACGCCCGCGCCGCGACCTACGAGGTCGCCAGCTACATCCAGGCGATCGAGCAGCTCACCGTCACCACCCTGCGCAACATCATCGGTGGCATGGACCTGGAGCGGACCCTGACCTCCCGCGAGGAGATCAACGCGGCCCTGCGCGGCGTCCTCGACGAGGCCACCGGCAAGTGGGGCATCCGCGTCAACCGCGTCGAGCTGAAGGCGATCGAGCCGCCCACCTCCATCCAGGACTCGATGGAGAAGCAGATGCGCGCCGACCGTGACAAGCGCGCCGCGATCCTCACCGCCGAAGGTACGCGCCAGGCAGCCATCCTCACCGCCGAGGGTGAGAAGCAGTCCCAGATCCTGCGCGCGGAGGGTGAGGCCAAGGCCGCCGCCCTGCGCGCCGAGGGCGAGGCCCAGGCCGTCCGTACGGTCTTCGAAGCCATCCACGCCGGCGATCCGGACCAGAAGCTCCTCTCCTACCAGTACCTCCAGATGCTCCCGAAGATCGCCGAGGGCGACGCCAACAAGCTCTGGATCGTCCCCAGCGAGATCGGCGACGCCCTCAAGGGCCTCTCCGGCGCGATGGGCAACTTCGGCAACCTGGGCGGCGGCCCGACCGTCCCCCGCCCCGCCGACGGCAACGGCGAACGCCGCGAGAAGCCGGCGATCGACTGAGGGGCAGACACGACGATGGGCCCGCCTTCCGCAGAAGGGCGGGCCCCAAGTCTTTTGCTTTTAAGGGGCGCGGGGAACTGCGCGATCAGCCACAACGCACCCGCAGCCCGCGAACGACATCAACCCCAGTGGCGCTACGCGGCGCCTTGCGACAGCCAGGCCGGCAGCGCATCGAAGTCATCGTGGCCCAGGGACAGCAGCATCGCATCGGCCGGCGTCGGCTCGAACGGCTGCCGCAGCAGCGGCATACCCGCCTGCTCCGGAGTCCGGTCCGCCTTGCGGTGGTTGTCCTCGGCGCAAGAAGCCACCGTGTTCAGCCAGGTGTCCCCACCGCCCCGCGACCGCGGCACCACATGGTCGACGGTCGTCGCCCGACGACCGCAGTACGCGCACCTGTGCCTGTCCCGTACCAGCACACCCCGCCTCGACCACGGCGCTTGTCTTCGGAACGGCACCCGCACATAGCGGCAGAGCCTGATCACCCGGGGCGCCGGTATGTCGACCGCGGCTCCGCGCATGCGCAGCTCGGGGTGGGTCTGCTCGACGACGGCCTTGTCCTGCAGTACCAGCACGACGGCTCGGTTGAGCGTCACCGTCGACAGCGGCTCGAAGCTCGCGTTCAGTACCAGCGTGTCCCGCATCCCAGCCCACCTCCTGTGCCAGCCCACCCCCCGGCAGGCTTGGATCAACTCTGGCCGGGCACGCCGAGATGGACAACGCAATAAAAAATGCCCGTCCCTGATCACTTCCAAGACCAGGGACGGGCAAACGTTCAATGAACGTCCAGCTTCGTTACTATTCCGCCACGGCGGCGTACTCACCGATGAGTTGTGCGCGGGCCAGGGTGTGGAACCGCAGGTTGAACCCGACCACGGCCGGCGAAGCGTCCGAATCCGGACCGAGCTTCTCCTGGTCCACGGCGTACACCGTGAACACGTACCGGTGGGCCGGATCGCCGGGCGGCGGGGCGGCCCCGCCGAAGTCCTTCGTCCCGTAGTCGTTGCGCACCTGGACGGCGCCCTCGGGCAGTCCCTCGAACTTCCCCGAGCCGGCACCCGTCGGCAACTCCGTCACCGATGCCGGGATGTCGAACACGACCCAGTGCCAGAACCCGCTCCCCGTGGGGGCGTCCGGGTCGTAGCACGTCACGGCGAAGCTCTTGGTCTCCGGCGGGAAGCCCTCCCAGCGCAGCTGCGGCGAGATGTTCCCCTCCGCGTAGACCTGGGCGTCCTTGAGCGTGGAACCCGCCTCGACGTCCTCGCTCGCGACCGTGAAGGACGGCACGACCGGGTGGAAATCGTGGGGGAGCGGCGGCCTCTTCGGCTCGGTCACCTCGATACCTCCTGATGGATCCGGGGTAGGTGTGGTTCCAGTGGTCGTGCCGAGCCTAGAACCAGCTGCGCTTGCTGCCGACCTCGGACAGCCACTGGTTGAGGTACGCCGCCCAGTCCGTGCTCTGGTAGTCGTGCAGACCCACCTTGAAGGAACGGAACGAGTCGCTGCCCTCGCTGAACAGCCCCGGCTTCTTGTCCATCTCCAGCACGACGTCCATCTCGCGCTCGTCGGCGACGAAGCTCAACTCGACCTGGTTCAGGCCGTGGTACTGCTGCGGCGGGTAGAACTCGATCTCCTGGTAGAACGGCAGCTTCTGCCGGGTCCCGCGGATGTGACCGCGCTCCATGTCCGCGTTCTTGAAGCGGAAGCCCAGCTGGATGAAGGCGTCCAGGAGAGCCTGCTGCGCGGGCAGCGGGTGCACGTTGATCGGGTCCAGGTCACCGGAGTCGACCGCGCGCGCGATCTCCAGCTCGGTGGTCACACCGATGTGCATCCCGGGCAGCGTCTGCCCCTGGATCGTGGTGACCGGCGTCTCCCACGGGATCTCCAGCCCGAAGGGCACCACGTGCACGGCCTGTGCCTTCAGCTCGAAGGCACCACCGAGCCGCTGCTTGGTGAACTCGATGTCCTGCTTGTACTCCGCGTCCTGACCCTCGACCTCGACCTTGGCCTGAAGTCCGACGGACAGCGCCTCGATCTGCTGGTCCACGGAGCCGCCCTGGATCCGCACCTCACCCTGGACGACACCGCCCGGGACGACGTTGATCTCGGTCAACACCGTCTCGACCGAAGCACCACCGGCTCCCAGGCTCGCGAGCAGCCGCTTGAACCCCATGTCTGTTCCTCCCGTCAGGCAAACGCCTGCGTATCTGCGTGGTTCTGTGTTCTCTGTGGTGTGGATCGCTCTGCGTGGCGCGGAGCCTTGATCCCTACAAACGCAAACCGACGACGCCCGGTTCCGCGTCCTCCCGCTCCTTCACCCTTCCAAGGAGGACGCCCCCACGCCACCCGTCGGTACGCACCCGTCTGGACTACGCTCGTACGCCATGATCGCGAGCACCGACCGTACGCCCCTCGCCCGCGAGTTCTTCGACCGCCCCGTACTGGAGGTGGCGCCGGACCTCCTCGGGCGCGTCCTCGTCCGCACCACTACGGAGGGTCCGATCGCACTCCGTCTCACGGAGGTCGAGGCCTATGACGGTGCGAACGACCCCGGCTCCCACGCCTATCGCGGTCGCACAGCCCGCAACGGCGTGATGTTCGGCCCGCCCGGACACGTGTACGTCTACTTCACCTACGGCATGTGGCACTGCATGAACCTCGTGTGCGGTCCGGAGGGCCGGGCGAGCGCGGTCCTGCTGCGCGCGGGCGAGATCACCGAGGGCGCCGAACTCGCCCGCAAACGTCGAATCTCGGCCCGAAATGACAAAGAACTGGCCAAAGGCCCGGCCCGTCTGGCCACGGCCCTGGACGTGGACCGAGCCCTGGACGGCACGGACGCCTGCACGTCCGAGGCCTCGCCCCTGACCGTCCTGACCGGCACCCCCGTCATCTCTGACCAGGTACTCAACGGTCCCCGTACGGGAGTCGCCGGCGACGGCGGCATCCACCCCTGGCGCTTCTGGATCGCCAACGACCCGACGGTGAGCCCTTATCGAGCCCATGTCCCCCGTCGGCGCTCAACTTGACTCGCCCCTGGGCGATCCGTAACGTAGCCCGAGCCGCTTGAACCGGTTACGGCGATCAGCCAGCAGCCGAGAGCGGCCAACCCACTACCTACGACATCCCCTCGGCGGGGGCGATTCAGGCATGCCCTGATTCCAGCCCGCACCACTCAATTATGAGTTGCCGAGGGAATCGGCTAACGTAGTGAATGTCGAAAGGCCGCAAGGGAAACCGCGAGGTCAATAGATAGCCGAAAGGCAAATCCCCCCGACAGGGAATCGGATCGGAAAACGATCTGATAGAGTCGGAAACGCAAGACCGAAGGGAAACTGCCCGGAGGAAAGCCTGAGAGTAGCTCGGGTGAGTACAAAGGAAGCGTCCGTTCCTTGAGAACTCAACAGCGTGCCAAAA
>NZ_JARGEE010000441.1:0-6926 GCF_033794485.1 Streptomyces sp. MB09-02B | reverse complement strand
ACCCCACCCCGTCCAACCCCCATGCCGCCGGATGAGTCTCCGCAGTGCGGTGTCGGCCTCGCTGCTGGCTGCGAACGCTGACCTACCCTCTCCGCCGCCTGCGGCCGGCCGCACGCCGTCACCGGCGCGCCCCCCTCCACAGCGCCGGTGACGGCCCCTCAGTGCCCCTCAGTGCCCGTCAGCACCCGTCAGCACCCGTCGCGTTGCCCTTGACCGGAAGAAACTTCCCGGATAATCGTGACATCCTGGAAGTTTCCTTCAGTCCTCCGGAAGGAGCGACGCACGTGCCCTCCAGACGTACCGTTCTCGCCGCCACCGCAGGCGTCACCTCGGCCCTGGCCCTCGGCACCGACGCACAGGCCGGCACCCGTCCCCCCGACAAGAGGCTCCGTGCCCTCGTCGCGCGCATGAGCCTCGAGGAGAAGGTCGGCCAGCTCTTCGTGATGCGGGTCTACGGGCACTCGGCGACCGCGCCGGACCAGGCCGACATCGACGCCAACCTCCAGCAGCTGGGCGTGCGCACGGCCGCCGAGCTGCTGGAGAAGTACCGGGTCGGCGGGATCATCTACTTCTCCTGGGCGCACAACACCCGCGACCCGCACCAGATCGCCGCCCTCTCCAACGGCATCCAACGGGCCTCCCTCGGCCTGCCCCGGGGCCTGCCCGTCCTCGTCTCCACCGACCAGGAACACGGCATCGTGGCCCGGGTCGGCAAGCCCGCCACCCTGCTGCCGGGGGCGATGGCCCTCGGTGCGGGCGGGTCCCTTAAGGACGCCCGCGAGGCCGGGCGCGTCGGTGGAGCCGAGCTGCGGGCGATCGGGATCCGGCAGGACTACGCCCCCGTCGCCGACGTGAACGTCAACCCGGCCAACCCCGTCATCGGCGTACGCTCCTTCGGCGCCGACCCGGACGCGGTCGCGGGGCTGGTCGCCGCGCAGGTGAAGGGGTACCAGGGGGCGGGGGTGGCCGCGACCGCCAAGCACTTCCCGGGCCACGGGGACACGTCCGTCGACAGTCACTACGGCTTCCCGGTCATCGAGCACACCCGGGAGCAGTGGATGGCCCTGGACGCCCCACCGTTCCGGGCCGCGATCCGCGCCGGCATCGACTCGATCATGACCGCGCACATCATGGTCCCCGCCCTGGACCCCTCCGGGGACCCGGCCACGCTCTCCCGTCCGATCCTCACCGGCATCCTGCGCGAACAGCTCGGCTACGACGGGGTCGTGGTCACCGACTCGCTCGACATGCAGGGCGTGCGGGAGAAGTACGGGGACGACCACGTGCCGGTGCTGGCGCTGAAGGCGGGCGCGGACCAGCTCCTCAATCCGCCCTCGATCGACGTGGCGTGGAACGCGGTCCTCGCCGCCGTACGCTCCGGCGAACTGACCGAGGCACGGCTCGACGAGTCGATCCTGCGGATCCTGCGGCTCAAGGCGAAGCTCGGGCTGTTCGAGCGGCCGTACGTGAGTGACGCCGGCGTCGACCGGGTCGTGGGGATCCGGCGGCATCTCGACACCGCCGACCGGATCGCCGAACGGACCACCACCCTGCTGGTCAACGAGGGTTCGCTGCTGCCGCTGTCCCGGCGTACGCACCGGAACGTGCTGGTGGTGGGCGCCGACCCGGCCTCGCCGTCGGGCACCACGGGACCGCCGACGGCCGTCCTCGCCGCCGAACTCGCCTCCCTGGGCTTCACGACGACCAGCCTGTCGACCGGTACGGCACCCACGCAGGCCCTCGTCGACCAGGCCGCTGCGGCGGCCCGGGGCAAGGACGCGGTGGTCGTGGGGACGTACAACGTGACGGCGGGCAGCACCCAGCGGACCCTGGTCGCGCGGTTGCTGGCCACCGGGGTGCCGGTGGTCGCCGTCGCGATCCGCAACCCGTACGACGTGGCTCAACTGCCGGACGTGAAGGGCTACTTGGCGGCGTACTCCTGGACGGACGTCGAGGTGCGGGCGGCGGCGCGGGTGCTCGCCGGGCGGGTGGCGCCGCGCGGGAAGCTGCCGGTGCCGGTGCGGCGGGCCGACGAACCGGCGAAGGTCCTCTACCCGATCGGGCACGGCCTGACGTACGGATCCTGACCACGAACCGCGACTGCGGACCCTGGCCTAGAACCGCTGACGTACCGGTCCTACGCCGCGCTCCTCGCGCACCACCCCCAAGTGACGCAAAGAGCACGGTATGCCTGGCGTGGCCCTCGACACGGGGTCACGCTGGACGGGGGTTCATCGAGGGGCGGCCATGCGACGTGTGTGTCTCGTTCGGCAGGTGTGCACAGGGGTGCTCGCGTCTGCCGTTCTCCTCGCTGCCGCGGCCCTCGCCGGGTGTCAGGCCTGGTCGGGCGGGGTCGGCGAGGGGCCCGGGGAGCGGGCGGCCGCGACCACGACGGACACGCCGACCCGGCCGACCGGGTACGGGACGGTGTTCCTCGGGGTCGACGAGTGCAGTTCGTTCGGGACGACCAGCTTCACCGAGGTGCCCTGCGCCGGCGAGCGGGCCGCCGCCCGGGTCGTGGCCCGGCACGACGGCCGGGTCGGGCAGGGGCCGTTGTGCCCGCCGACCACCGACTTCGTCCTCCACATCAGCGAGTCCACCGACGAGCGGAACGGCTACGACGAGGACGGCGACGGCTCCGTCCCGCAGGGCTACGCCTGTATGCGGGCGCTCCAGCCGCCGCACCCCGGCGATCCCGGCGGCGGGGGCGGTCCCCGCACCATCGTCGGCGACTGCGTCTACGGCGCGGGCCGGGGCGAGGTCCGCGAGACCGCCTGCGACGGCGGGGGCAAGCACGCACCGGAGTACGAGGTCACGACGGCCGTCGACACCGAGGCCGGGTGCCCGGCCACGACCGATCTGTACGTGCGGCTGGGCGGCAGCCGGCCGGTGGGGTGCGCTGTGCCGGTGTGACAGACGCCGAGCCCCGGGCCGCTGTTCGGCGGGCCCGGGGCTCGACTGCAGTGCTGCAGGGCTGCTGTCCTGCTGTGCCGCTGTGCTGCTGTGCTGCTCAGGCGGCTTACGGCCTCAGCGCGGGCTCCCGCTCGACGTCACGCTTGTCGAGCTTGGAGTCGAACTTCGCCAGCGGCTTCGCCTTGCTCGGGTCCGCCTGGACGGCGGCCGGGGCGACACCCGCCCACTTCAGGATCCGGGCCGTGGCCAGGTCCTTCTGCGCCTCGACGAGACCGGCGACGTTGGCACCGTGGTTGGCGCCGGGGGCCGTGAACACGTACGAGTCACGGGCCTTCTTGCCCAGGTGGAACGGCTCGGCGCCCCACGGGTCGTTCTGCCCGTAGACGAAGAGCATCTGCTTGGCGTTGTTCCGGACCCAGGTGTCGACGTCCCGCATCGCGTAGGGCTGGAACTTCATCTTGATGTCGCGCGGGACGAAGTTCCGGGGCGGCTGGTAGCCGTAGCGGATGTACTTCTTCTCGATGTGCGGGAACTTGATCGTGGGCGCGCCCAGCTGCGTACCGGCCTGGTAGAAGTACGGCGTGTACGGCGTGAGGCCCTGGTCGGTGTAGAAGGAGAAGCCGGAGATCGTGTCGATGGACGTCCAGATCTCGTCGTCCGTGGCCTTCTTCGCGTTCTTCGGGATGACGTCGCTGTCGCAGTCGGCGAGCGTGCTGTACTGCCAGAAGCCCCACACGTAGTCGAGGACGACCGCCTCGTACGCCTTGTCGAGGCTGCCGACCGTCTTGAAGGTGAAGCCCTCGGCGGCGGCGACCTCCGCGTACTTCTTCTCCAGCGGCTCACGACGGACGAGGGCCTCGCGCTGCACGGCGTTCAGCCGGTCGCGGCACTCCTTGGTGCCGACCTTCTTGAAGAACCGGTCGTACGCCGAGTCCTCCTTGTTGACGACGTCGTTGGGGGCGACGTACGCGACGACGCCGTCCATGTCCTTCGGGTAGAAGCGCTCGTAGTAGGTGGCCGTCATACCGCCCTTGGAGCCGCCGGTGGAGATCCACTTCTTGCCGTAGATCTTCTTCAGTGTCTTGTAGATCCGGTGCTGGTCGCTGGCCGCCTGCCAGATGTCGAGCTTGGACCAGTCGGCCGGGTCGGGCCGGGACGGGCTGAAGAAGCGGTACTCCATGGAGACCTGGTTGCCGTCCACGATCTGCGTGGGCTCACGGCGGCCGGGGTTGGTGGAGACGTTGTAACCGCCGGTGTAGAAGACCGTCGGGCGGGCGGTGTCCTTGTGCAGCACGGTGATCCGCTGCTGGAACGTGCCCTTCTTCGGGTTCCTGTGGTCCACCGGCTGGGTGAAGTTGAGGACGAAGAAGCGGTAACCCGGGTACGGCTTCTCCTCGATCAGGCTCACCCCCGGTATGGCGAGCAGCCGGTCCTTGATGTCACCGGCGTCCGACCCCGCGGCGTGGGCCGTCCCCGCCGTGCTCAACGTGCCTATGAGCACCACGAACGACAGCACCCATCCGAGTGCTTTGCGCATGCGTTCTCTCCCCTGTGCGGCGGCTGTGCGCCGGAAGCTATCGGAGCGACCGCCGGGGCACCAGGGAAGAAAGGGGCCAACTGGACTGCTTTCAGCCGCAGATGGGAGCGATAGGGAAAACCCTGTGCGGCGGGGAAGGTTCAGGGCCGGGTCACGTTGACGGCCGGGTCAAGTCGACCGCAGTATCCAGCCCGAGTCGAAGGTCTCGCCGCCGGCGCGGGCCTTGATCCACACGGCGCGGCGGCCGACGTGGACCGTCACGGGGCCGGCGGGGCGCTTCTTGTTGCGGACCCACTGGCCGCCGCGGGCCCGGATGCGGAGGGTGCCCTTGTGGGCCTGCTTCCTGGGCACGAGGACGGCGCAGACGTAGCGGGTGCCCTTGCGGTAGACCTTCACGGTGCCGGTGTCGAAGGTCAGTGTCCGCACCTTGCGCCCGGGGCACGACGCGGCGGCGGCCTCGGCGCTCGTGACCGGGCCCGCCAGGGTCAGCAGACCGGCGATCGTCAGTACGGCCAGTACGAGCGCCGTCGGCCGATGCCTGCCCCGCCTGCTCACCCGCTGCCCCTCCCGTCACATGGCCGTACTGATGTACGGACGCACGACCCCCGTCGAACGGTTGCACGCGCGGGGCGTAACGCGCCGAAGGTCACCTATGTCCGCAGTGCCGGCTCGCCCACGAAGGTGCGCCAGAGGGCGGCGTACCGGCCGTCGCGGGCCAGCAGTTCGTCGTGGGTGCCGTCCTCGGCGACCCTGCCGTGGTCCATCACCACGACGCGGTCGGCGCGGGCGGCCGTGGTGAGGCGGTGGGCCACGACCAGGGTCGTGCGGCGGCCGGCGAGGCGGTCGGTGGCGTGGTTGACCTGGGCCTCGGTGGCGAGGTCCAGGGCCGCCGTCGCCTCGTCGAGGAGCAGGACGTCGGGGTTCACCAGCTCCGCGCGGGCCAGCGCGATCAGCTGGCGCTGTCCGGCGGAGAGGTTGCGGCCCCGTTCGGCGACCTCGTGGAGGTAGCCGCCGTCGAGCGTGGCGATCATGTCGTGGGCGCCGACGGCACGGGCGGCGGCCTCCACCTCGGCGTCGGTGGCCTCGGGGCGGCCGTAGGCGATGGCGTCCCGGATCGTGCCCTGGAAGAGGTACGCCTCCTGCGGGACGACGCCGAGCCGGTGCCGGTACGAGGTGAGGTCGAGGTCGCGCAGATCGGTGCCGTCGACCGTGACCCGGCCGCCGGTGGGGTCGTAGAAGCGGGCGACCAGCTTGACGAGGGTGGACTTGCCGGCGCCGGTCTCGCCGACGAAGGCGACGGTCTGTCCGGCGGGGATGCGCAGGGCGACCCCGCTCAGGGCCGCCTCTTCCTCGCCGGTGCCCCCGTAGGCGAAGTCGACGTCCTCGAAGGCGATCTCGCCGCGCAGGGAGAGCACCTCCAGGGGCTCGGGGGCCGCCTTCGTCGACGTCGGCTCCCGGAGGAGTTCCTGGATGCGGCCCAGGGAGACGGTCGCCTGCTGGTAGCCGTCGAAGACCTGGGAGAGCTGCTGGACGGGGGCGAAGAAGAGGTCGATGTAGAGGAGGTAGGCGACCAGGGCGCCGGTGGTCAGGGTGCCCGCGTCGACGCGGTGGGCGCCGACGACCAGGACGGCGACCGCCGCGGCCGAGGACAGGAACTGCACGAACGGGAAGTAGACCGAGATCAGCCACTGGCCGTGGACGCGGGCCCGGCGGTAGCTGTCGCTGCCGGCCGCGAAGCGCTCGCCGCCCGTGCGCTCGCCCCGGAACGCCTGCACGATCCGCAGCCCGGCCACCGACTCCTGGAGGTCGGCGTTGACCACGGACACCCGCTCACGGGCCAGCTCGTACGCCTTCACGCTCGCCCGGCGGAAGAAGACCGTGCCGACGATCAGCGGCGGGAGCGTGGCGAAGACGACGAGGGCGAGCTGCACGTCGATCACGAGCAGGGCGCCCATGATGCCGAAGAAGGTGACGACGGAGACGAACGCGGTGACCAGTCCGGTCTGCAGGAAGGTCGAGAGCGCGTCGACGTCCGTCGTCATCCGCGTCATGATCCGGCCGGTCAACTCCCGCTCGTAGTAGTCGAGTCCGAGGCGCTGGAGCTGGGCGAAGATCTTCAGGCGCAGGGAGTAGAGGACGCGTTCGCCGGTGCGGCCGGTCATCCGCATCTCGCCGATCTGCGCCGCCCACTGGGCGCCGACCGCGAGCAGCCCGAGCAGGGACGCGGCCCAGACCGCGCCGAGGGCGGCCTGGGAGACCCCGTCGTCGATGCCGTGCCGGATCAGCACCGGCAGCAGCAGGCCCATGCCCGCGTCGACGGCGACCAGGGCCAGGCTGAGCAGGAGCGGCCGTCCGAAGCCGCGCAGCAGCCGCTTCAGGCCGTACGACTCCTCCGGCGCGACCGCGCGGGCCTCGTCGACGCCAGGGGTGTCGGTCGCCGGGGGCAGGGCCTCCACCTGGGCGAGGAGTTCGGGGG
>NZ_JARGEE010000440.1:0-6938 GCF_033794485.1 Streptomyces sp. MB09-02B | reverse complement strand
CCCCCGCCGCCAAGCACGACACCACCCCCCGCGGCCTCGTCGGCATCCCCGAGAACATCGGCCGCGCCCTCGCCACCGGCGGCGGCGTCCTCGCCGTGATCTCCACCTTCCTCGCCTGGACCTGGACCTCCGCCTTCCCCGGCGACCTCACCTACTACGGCTACCCCGGCGGCCTCCAGGTCCTCGTCCTCATCGGCGGCGCCCTCACGGCCCTCTTCGGCCTCGCCTCCTACGGCATCAAGGGCCTGCGCTGGCTCGTCCCCGCCGGCGCCGACAGCGCCATCAGCCTCGCCGCGCTCGGCACCTTCATCACCACCTGGTACACGATCCTCGCCATCAGCATCCAGCTCGGCGGCGTCGTCAACCTCGAACCCGGCGGCTACGTCGCGGCCATAGCGACCCTCGCCGCCCTGCTCGGCGCGCTCTCGCTGCCCTTCGAGCACCCCGAGGCCGAGACCGCCGACCCCGAGGACACCCCGGGAGAACGGCTCGCCCGCGTCGGACGCCAGATCCGCGCCCTGATCAAGTCCGCCTTCGCCACCGGCACACCCACGCCGGCCCCGAAGCTGCCCGCCTATGCCGAGATCCTCATCATCGTCGCGGCCATGGCCCTCGGCCTGCTCGTCTTCACCTACGGCATCGGCACCGAGTACGACGAACTGTTCATCGGCTTCCTCATCATGGCCGGCTTCGGCTTCGGCGCCCTGGCCAAGGCGGGCCTGGTCGGCCGCGTCTCCGCCGTCACCTCGAAGCACCGCACCATCACCATGACCGGCGCGTTCCTCGCAGCCGCCGCGTTCCCCTTCACCCAGTCCGACGACCAGTACGCGACCATCGGCGTCTACATCCTGATCTTCGCCACCGTCGCCCTCGGCCTCAACATCGTCGTCGGCCTCGCCGGCCTCCTCGACCTCGGATACGTCGCCTTCCTCGGCGTCGGCGCCTACACCGCGGCCATGGTCTCCGGCTCCCCCTCCTCCCCCTTCGACCTCCACCTCCCGTTCTGGGCCAGCGCCATCCTCGGCGCCGTCGTCGCCATGATCTTCGGCGTCATCATCGGTGCCCCGACCCTGCGACTGCGTGGCGACTACCTCGCCATCGTCACCCTCGGCTTCGGTGAGATCTTCCGCATCGCCGTCCTCAACATGGACGGCACCTCCGGCCCCGACATCACCAACGGCTCCAACGGCATCTCCTCGATCCCGAACCTCAACATCCTCGGCTTCGACTTCGGCCAGGAACACACCATCGCCGGGTTCACCATCGCCCGGTTCGCCAACTACTTCTTCCTCATGCTGCTCATCACGCTCGTCGTCGTGGTGGTCTTCCGACGCAGCAGCGACTCCCGCATCGGCCGCGCCTGGATCGCCATCCGCGAGGACGAGACCGCGGCACTCGCCATGGGCATCAACGGCTTCCGCGTCAAGCTCATCGCCTTCGCCCTCGGCGCCGCACTCGCCGGCCTCGCCGGCACCGTCCAGGCCCACGTCACCTACACCGTGACCCCCGAGCAGTACCAGTTCGCCCACGTCGTCCCGCCCAACTCCGCGTTCCTCCTCGCCGCCGTCGTCCTCGGCGGCATGGGCACCATCAGCGGACCCCTCGTCGGCGCCGCACTGCTCTACCTCATCCCGGCCAAGCTCCAGTTCCTCGGCGACTACCAGCTCTTCGCCTTCGGACTCGCGCTCGTCCTGCTCATGCGGTTCCGCCCGGAAGGCCTCATCCCCAACCGGCGCCGCCAGCTCGAGTTCCACGAAGAGGCCGAAGCACCCACAGTCCTCAGCAAGGCAGGGGCCTGACCCATGACCACCGACACCACCACCAAGGACGCCACACCGGGCGCCGCCCCCTCCGAGACCGTCCTCGACGCACGCGGCGTCACCATGCGCTTCGGCGGCCTCACCGCCGTCCGCAACGTCAACCTCACCGTCAACAGCGGCGAGATCGTCGGACTCATCGGACCCAACGGCGCCGGCAAGACGACCTTCTTCAACTGCCTCACCGGCCTCTACATCCCCACCGAGGGAGAAGTCCGCTACAAGGGCCAGGTCCTGCCGCCCAAGTCCTTCAAGGTCACCGCGGCCGGCATCGCCCGCACCTTCCAGAACATCCGCCTCTTCGCCAACATGACGGTCCTGGAGAACGTCCTCGTCGGACGCCACACCCGCACCAAGGAAGGCCTCTGGTCCGCCCTCCTGCGCGGCCCCGGCTTCCACAAGGCGGAGAAGGCCTCCCGCGAACGCGCCATGGAACTCCTCGCGTTCGTCGGCCTCGACGCCAAAGCCGAACACCTCGCCCGCAACCTCCCCTACGGCGAACAGCGCAAGCTGGAGATCGCCCGGGCCCTCGCGAGCGAACCCGGCCTCCTCCTCCTCGACGAACCCACCGCCGGCATGAACCCCCAGGAGACGCGGACAACCGAAGAACTGGTCTTCGCCATCCGCGACCAGGGCATCGCCGTCCTCGTCATCGAGCACGACATGCGGTTCATCTTCAACCTCTGCGACCGCGTCGCCGTCCTCGTCCAGGGCGAAAAACTCGTCGAAGGCGACAGCGCCACCGTGCAGGGCGACGAACGCGTCGTCGCCGCCTACCTCGGCGAACCCTTCGAGGACGCACCCGGCAAGGACGAGATCGCCGAGGTCGAAGCCGCCGAAGCACACGCCGAGGCCTCGAACGACGCCGCGCCCGGCAAGGAGAACGACCGATGACCGCACTGCTCGAAGTAGAGGACCTCCGGGTCGCCTACGGCAAGATCGAAGCCGTCAAGGGCATCTCCTTCAAGGTCGACGCCGGCGAGGTCGTCACCCTCATCGGCACCAACGGCGCCGGCAAGACCACCACCCTGCGCACCCTCTCCGGGCTGCTCAAGCCCGTCGGCGGCCAGGTCAAGTTCAACGGCAAGTCACTCAAGAAGATCCCCGCGCACGACATCGTCGCGCTCGGACTCGCCCACTCCCCCGAGGGGCGGCACATCTTCCCGCGCATGACCATCGAGGACAACCTCCGCCTCGGCGCCTTCCTGCGCAACGACAAGCCCGGCATCGAGAAGGACATCCAGCGCGCCTACGACCTCTTCCCCATCCTGGGTGAACGCCGTAAGCAAGCCGCGGGAACCCTCTCGGGTGGTGAGCAGCAGATGCTGGCCATGGGCCGCGCGCTCATGTCCCAGCCGAAACTGCTCATGCTCGACGAGCCCTCCATGGGCCTCTCCCCGATCATGATGCAGAAGATCATGGCCACCATCGCCGAACTGAAGTCCCAGGGCACCACCATCCTGCTCGTCGAACAGAACGCCCAGGCGGCGCTCTCCCTCGCCGACCAGGGTCACGTCATGGAGATCGGCAAGATCGTCCTCTCCGGCACCGGCTCCGACCTCCTCCACGACGAGTCGGTCCGCAAGGCCTACCTCGGCGAGGACTAGCCTCCGGCCTCCGGCCACACGAAGAGGCCCGCACCCCCTTTCAGGTAGGGGGTGCGGGCCTCTTCGTAGGTTCTGTCAGGGCGGGCGCGGTCAGCCCTTGGCGGCCTTCTTCTCGTCGGCGTCCTGGATGACCGCCTCCGCCACCTGCTGCATCGACATCCGACGGTCCATCGACGTCTTCTGGATCCACCGGAACGCGGCCGGCTCCGTCAACCCGTACTCCGTCTGCAGAATCGACTTCGCCCGATCCACCAGCTTCCGCGTCTCCAGCCGCAGCGTGAGGTCCGCGACCTCCTTCTCCAGCTCCTTCAACTCCGTGAACCGCGAGACAGCCATCTCGATCGCCGGCACGACATCACTCTTGCTGAACGGCTTCACCAGATACGCCATCGCCCCGGCGTCCCGGGCGCGCTCCACGAGGTCGCGCTGCGAGAACGCGGTCAGCATCAGCACCGGCGCGATGCGCTCCTCAGCGATCTTCTCCGCCGCCGAGATCCCGTCCATCTTCGGCATCTTCACATCGAGGATCACCAGATCCGGCTGGTGCTCCCGGGCCAGCTCGACGGCCTGCTCCCCGTCACCGGCCTCGCCCACGACGGAGTAGCCCTCCTCCTCCAGCATCTCCTTGAGATCGAGACGGATGAGCGCCTCGTCCTCGGCGATGACGACACGGGTCGTCAGCGGAGGCACGTGCGACTTGTCGTCGTCGGGCGCGTCGAGGGGCTGGGGCGACTCGGGGGCGGTCACGTGGGCTCCTTGTTCGGGGCAGGGGTACTGCTGACATGAGGGTACCTAGCTGCGGTAAGGTGGTCGGGCAGCGGGTCAAGGGAAACCTTAGATTCGCTGGGCCCCGGTAGCCCAATTGGCAGCAGGCAATGGATTCAAAACCCATACAGTGTCGGTTCGAGTCCGACCCGGGGCACTTTTCCTTAGATTCCATGATCTCCACCGAAAAGCGGATGTCCACGTTCCCGTGAACATCCGCTTTTTGCTGCGTACGGTCGCGATCGGTAACTCAGAGTGGCCGCATGAACTTCCATGGCACAGAAGTGCGGCAGAAGGCGCTCACGCTCCTGCGCGGCGGAACGCGGAACGCAGATGTCGCACGGAGCCTCAATGTCCCGCTCGGCACGGTGAGTTACTGGAAGCACATGGACCGCGCGAAACGTGGCGAGTGCCCCGGACGCACGCAACCACCATGCCCCCGATGCGAAGGAGACTTGGACGCATCGGCTTACGCCTACCTCCTCGGCCTGTACCTCGGCGACGGCCACATCATCCAGAACCGCGCGATGCGAGTGCCCAGCTTGTCCATCGCCTGCGCCGAGGCGCACCCCGGGCTTATGGACGAATGCGAGAAGGCCATGCGAGCGGTGTTCCCTGGAAACTCGGTCTGCAGAGTCCGCCGAAAGGGATACCGAGAGCTCAAGTTGTACTCCAAGCACATCTGGTGCCTCTTTCCCCAGCACGGCCCCGGCATGAAGCACGAGCGCACCATCGCCCTCGCTCCCTGGCAGCAGGCCATCGTCGACGCCCACCCCTGGGAGTTCGTCCGAGGTCTGATCCACTCCGACGGCTGTCGCCTGACCAACTGGACGACCCGCCTCGTCGCCGGTGAGCGCAAGCGCTACGAGTACCCGCGGTACTTCTTCACCAACAAGTCCGACGACATCCGGCAGCTCTACACCGACACCCTCGACACGCTGGGCGTCGAGTGGACGCACTGCACCCGCGACGGCAACCCGTACAACATCTCCGTCGCCAAGAAGGCCTCCGTCGCCCTCATGGACACCCACGTCGGCCCCAAGTACTGACTGCCTAGGCGGGGCCGGTGGCCTCGCCGATGTGGTGGACGCGGACCATGTTCGTCGTGCCCGCGACCCCCGGCGGTGAGCCCGCCGTGATCACCACCACGTCACCCTTCTCGCAGCGGCCGTACCGCAGCAGCAGCTCGTCCACCTGGTCGACCATCGCGTCCGTCGAGTCCGCGTGCGGGCCGAGGAACGTCTCCACGCCCCACGTCAGGCTCAGCTGCGAGCGCGTAGCCGGGTCCGGGGTGAAGGCCAGCAGGGGGATCGGGGAGCGGTAGCGGGAGAGGCGGCGCGCCGTGTCGCCGGACTGGCTGAACGCGACCAGGAACTTCGCGTCGAGGAAGTCACCGATCTCGGCGGCGGCGCGGGCGACCGCGCCGCCCTGGGTGCGGGGTTTGTTGTGCTCGGTGAGGGGTGGGAGGCCCTGGGAGAGCATGTCCTCCTCCGCCGCCGCGACGATGCGGCCCATCGTGCGGACCGTCTCCACCGCGTACTTGCCGACGCTCGTCTCGCCGGAGAGCATCACCGCGTCCGTGCCGTCGAGGACCGCGTTGGCGACGTCGCTGACCTCGGCGCGGGTCGGCCGGGAGTGGTGGATCATCGAGTCGAGCATCTGGGTGGCGACGATGACCGGTTTGGCGTTGCGCTTGGCGAGTTTGACCGTGCGTTTCTGGACCAGCGGGACCTGTTCGAGGGGCATTTCGACGCCCAGTTCGCCTCGCGCGATCATGACCCCGTCGAAGGCGGCGACGATCTCCTCGATGTTGTCGACCGCCTGCGGTTTCTCGATCTTGGCGATGACGGGGAGTCGGCGGCCTTCCTCGTCCATGATCTGGTGGACGCGTTCGATGTCCCGGCCGGAGCGGACGAAGGACAGGGCGATGACGTCGAAGCCTGTGCGCAGGGCCCAGCGGAGGTCGTCCTCGTCCTTCGGGGAGAGGGCGGGGACTGATACGGCGACACCCGGGAGGTTCAGTCCCTTGTGGTCGGAGATCATGCCGCCTTCGAGGACCCGGGTGTGGATACGGGGGCCGTCGATCGCCGTGACCTCCAGGGTGACCTTGCCGTCGTCGACGAGGATCTGTTCGCCGGGGGTGACGTCGGCGGCGAGGCCGTCGTGGGTCGTGCCGCAGCCCTCGCTGTCGCCGGTCGCGCCTTCCTCGACGGTGAGGGTGAAGGTGTCGTCGCGTTCGAGGAGTACGGGGCCTTCGGTGAAGCGGCCGAGGCGGATCTTCGGGCCTTGGAGGTCGGCGAGGGTGCCGACGCTGCGGCCGGTCTCGTCGGCGGCCTTGCGGACGCACTGGTACCGCGCGTCGTGTTCGGCGTGGCCGCCGTGGCTGAGGTTGAAGCGGGCGATGTCCATGCCGGCCTCGACCAGGGCCTTGATCTGGTCGTACGAGTCGGTGGCGGGCCCGAGGGTGCAGACGATCTTTGCTCGGCGCATGGTGCGAGCCTATGGCTTACCCGCTGGTAGCGATTTGGTGGGGCGTGACTACTCAACGGCGTTCGGGTGAAGGGTATTTGACAAGTCGTCATCAGGTGGTGAAGGGGCGCGTCACAGGCGGGGCGGCCGCATGGTGAAGCGGGCGTTGACTTGTGCGTGGACGCGTTGGCGTTGGGGTTCGAGGTCGAGGGGTGGGGCGTCGGTGTCGTCGGCGCTCTTGGCCCGGGCGGAGCGCATGAGCCCGCCGGGGTCGTTGGGG
>NZ_JARGEE010000043.1:0-33732 GCF_033794485.1 Streptomyces sp. MB09-02B | reverse complement strand
CTCCTGCAACCGGCCACCCCCCGACGCCACCCAGGTCGGTGACGACGGAAAGCCGGCACCCGCCCTTTTCCGTTTCCTTCTCTTGATAACGGCGCGATACGTGCTCCATATCCGGCCTCAGCACAGTGGAGCTGATCTCGTTTCGAGGTGCCGAATCAATCCTGAGCCCCCACAGAGGTGAAAGACATGAGCATGGACCCGAAGAATGTCGTGCACGGGATCCTGGCCGAAGACCTGGAAGTGGACCCCGCGGAGATCACGGACAGCGCCCTGCTGCGCACCCTCGAACTGGATTCCCTCGCCATCGCCGAACTCATCGTGAGGATCAAGGAAGAGACGGGTGTGGACCTCGGCGGCGAGGAGACCCGGATAGCCGACCTCACGGTCGGGGACGTCGTCTCGCTGGCCGGCTCGGGGCTGGAAGCGGCGTGACCGAAGGACCCGTCGCCATCACCGGTGCCGGCCTGGTGACCCCGGCGGGCACCGACTCCGACACGACCTGGGAGGCGCTGTGCGCGGCCCGGTCCCTGGAGTCCGGTGACCCGGAGCCGCTGGCCGGCACCGGGGCGTGGCACAGCCTGCGCGTGCCGCCCCTGCGGCCGGGGCAGCTCACCGGGCGCGGCACCGCCCGCACCGACCCCTTCATCCGGTTCGCCCTGGCGGCGGTGGACGAGGCGTTGGTCCAGTCGGGTCTCGACCCGCGGAGCTGGGACGGCAGCCGGGTCGGCATCGTGGTGGGGTCCGCCTTCGGCGGGGTGACCACGCAGGAGGAGCAGCACCGGCGACTCCACCGCAACGGCCCCGAGATGGTCTCGCCGTACCTGCACCCCCGGTCACTGATCAACATGGCGGCGGGCACCCTCGGCGTGCGGTACGGGATCACCGGGCCCAGCCACACCGTGGCGGCCGCCTGCGCGTCGGGCGCCTCGGCGCTCGGCCTCGGCAAGACCCTGCTGGACGCCGGGATCTGCGACACGGTCATCGCCTGCGGCACCGACGCGGCCGTCACCCCCCTCGTGGTCTCCGGATTCGCCCGCACGGGCGCGCTCTCCGAACACAAGGGGCCCGACGCGTCACGGCCGTTCGCCGCGGACCGCGACGGCTTCGTCATCTCCGAGGGCGCGGCGGCCGTCGTCATGGAGAAACCGGCGAAGGCCCGCGCCCGGGGAGCCGGCGTACTGGGCCGGCTCCTCGGCTACGGCAGCACGTCCGACGCCTACCACCCCACGTCCCCCCGCCCCGACGGGGCGGGCGCCGCGGCCGCCGTGGAACAGGCACTGGCCGCGGCCCGCATGACAGCGCGGGACGTCACGACCGTCAACGCGCACGGCACCTCGACACCGCAGAACGACCAGAGCGAGGCCCGGCTCATCGCCCGCCTCTTCCCCCACCGGCCGTCCGTCACCGCGAACAAGGGGCTGCTCGGCCACACCCTCGGCGCGGCCGGCGCCATCGAGGCCGTGCTGACCCTGCGCAGCCTGCGCAGCGGCACCCTGCCGCCGATCGCGCACACCGAGCGGCCCGACGCCGACCTGCCCGAACTCGACCTGGTCCTCGGCAGCGCGCGCAGCCACGGCGGGACCGTCGCCGTGAGCACCTCCTTCGGATTCGGGGGCAGCAACTGCGCGCTGGTGCTGGACGCCTGACCCGGCACAGCCGCGCAGCCAGGAGACCCGTGCGACCCATCCCAGGAGAGCCCATGACGCAACACGAAGAAGAGCTGGCCCGTGTCCTGTCCGGGCCCGAGTTCGCCACCACCAGACCGGACGACGCAAGCGTTCTCGACTACAGCCTGCTGACGCTTCGCCGGGCGAAACTCCTCAACGGCGCCGGTCTCACGGCGAACTCCCACTGGCTGGGCCGCGGCGACAGCGCCCGCTTCCCCGACTTCCTGCGCACCATGGGCTGGATCGGCGCCTACGACCTGTCCCTGCTCAACGTCCTGGTCTCCCACCAGATCGCTGGCGACGCCCTGCTCAGCCACGCCGGGCAGCGACAACTGCGCTCCTACGGCCCGGAGATCGACCGCATGGCCAAGGTGTACTGCTTCGCCGGCTCCGAACTGCACGCCGGCTCGGATCTGAAGCAGGTGCGGACCACCGCCACCTACGACCCGCAGGACGGGACGCTGATCCTGAACACGCCCCGGCCCGCCGACAGCAAGGTGTGGATCGGCAACAGCCTGCACACCGGCGATGTGGCCATGGTGCTGAGCCGGCTGCAGGTCGGCGGACGGGACGAGGGCCATCACTGGATACGGGTTCCGCTGCGCGAAGGCGGCAGGGTGCTCCCCGGTGTGCGCATCGGCCGGGCCGAGCCGAAGGGCGGCGTCAGCGCCAACCAGACCGGCCTGCTCTCCTTCACGGACCACCGCCTGCCGCTCTCCGCCCTGATGAACCGCTGGGCGTCGATCGACGCGGACGGCACCTACCGCTCCCCGCTGCCGCGCCACCGCCGGTTCGAGGAATGCCTGGCGACCTTCACCCACGAGCGGCTCTTCCCGTCGGTGGGGGCCGCGTACGCACAGCTCCTCGCCTGCGCGATCACCACCCGTTTCGCGGCCGTCAAGCAGACCTTCGGCAGGCCGCTGATCGGCCACGAGCACTACCGCATGCGGCTGTCGACCGCCGCGGGCCGGTCCCTCGCCGCCCGGCACGCCATGGAGGCGCTGTCCGAGATCGCCCTCGCCCGCGCCGCACACGGAGCACCGGCCCGTGACCAGGTGCTGCACGCGCTGATCTCCTGCGGGAAGTCCGGATCCACCGGCGACGCCCGGCACACCCTCGCCGAGACGCGGGAACTGTGCGGCGGACTCGGATACCACGACGCGAACCAGATCACACCCCTGCTCCACGACTACGAGATCGCCGTCACCTTCGGCGGGGACAACACCGTCCTCGGCTACCAGGCGACCCGCTTCGCCCTGCGCCACCGCGAGGACTTCGACACCGTCCTCGACGAGGCGGTCGCCGCGGCCGGCGGCCTGGACGCCGCCCGCCGGCTGCGAGCCGTGTGCGACGTCCTGCTCGACCACGTCGAGCGGCACGGTCCGGGCGAGGCCAGCGCGCAGTGGACCCGCGCCGTCCACCAGACGCTGGCGATCGGCCACTGGGCGGCCCACGCCGAAACCCCCCTGTCCGAGCGCCTCCTCGGCCAGTACGCGGCAACCTGTGCGCTGGAGCACGCGCTCGCCGCGCTGAAGGCCGGCGTCCTCGACCAGGACGCGGTCCTGCGCCTCGAAGAGCTCCGCCACGAGGCCGCCGTCGCCGCCCTCGACGCAAGTGAACTCGTGCGGGAACTCGGCGTGCCCGAGGAACTGATCACCGCCCCCATCGCCCGCCACGACTTCGCCGAACTCCACACGGCCCTCGCCCACGCCGGGCCCGCCCCCGTGTCGGCGTCGTCCGCACCCTCGGAAGGAGGAGCCGCCCATGACCGCGGCGAATGACCGGGTCGGCGCCGTCGTCACCGGCCTGGGCACCTGCCTGCCCAAGACCGTCGTCACCAACGACGAGGTCTCGCGCCACCTCGACACGGAGCCCGCCTGGATCCACAGCCGTACCGGCATCGAACGGCGCCGCCGCGTCTCTCAGGGCACCGGCACGGGCGACCTCGCCGTCGCCGCCGGAGCCGCCGCACTGAAGTCGGCCGGCCGCGACGGCTGCGACCTCGTCCTGCTCGCGACCACGACGCCGGACCGGCGCTGCCCCGCGACCGCGCCCGGGGTGGCGTCCCGACTGGGCCTGGCGGCCGCGGCGTTCGACCTGTCCGCCGTCTGCTCCGGGTTCGTCTACGGGCTCACCGTGGCCTCCGCGATGATCACCGCAGGCGGCTGCGACCGGGCCCTGGTCATCGGCGCGGACGCCTACTCCTCGATCGTGGACCCCGACGACCGGACGACGGCCGTCGTGTTCGGCGACGGCGCGGGCGCCGTCCTGCTGGAGCGCGGCCGGACGAGCGACCCGGGCGCGGTGCTGCACACCGAACTCGGCAGCGACGGCACCGGGGACGACCTCATCACCATCCCACCGCACGGCGAGTACCTCACCATGCGGGGCAGCGACGTCTACAGCCGGGCCGTCACCACCATGACGGAATCCGCCCGCTCCGTCGCCGGGAAGGTGGGGTGGGACATGGCGGACGTCGACGCGTTCGTCGGCCACCAGGCGAACATCCGCATCCTCAAGTCGGTGGCCAAACGCCTCGGCCTGCCCTCGGAGCGGGTGATCTCGAACATCGCCGACGTGGGCAACACGGCCGCTGCCTCCATCCCCCTCGCCCTGGCCGACGCGGCCGCCGAAGGACGTATCGGCACCGGGGACCGCCTGGTCCTGACCGCCTTCGGCGGCGGCCTCACCTGGGGCTCCGCCGCCGTCGTCTGGTCCGGCGCGAAACCCGTCCGGGAGGTGAGGGGCTGATGGCGCCGAAGGTGCGGATCACGGTCGTCGGGGCGGGCATCGGCGGACTCGCCGCCGCCCTCGCCCTGACCCGCAAGGGCCACCAGGTACGGGTGCACGAGCAGGCGCCCGAACTCAAGGAGGCCGGCGTGGGCATGCACCTCGGCCCCAACGGCAGCCGCATCCTGCAGCGCTGGGGCCTCGGCGAGCGGCTGCGGGCGAGCGCCGTGCGGCCCGCCGCGATGGAGGTACGGGAGTGGTCCGGCGGGACCACCCTGGTGCGCCGTCCGATGGGCGAGGAGTGGCTCGCCGAGTTCGGGGCGCCCTACTACACGGTCCACCGCGCCGATCTGCACACCATGCTCGCCGAGGCGCTCCCCCCGGGCACGGTGCGGGTGGGACACCGGCTCGAACGGTTCACCGACACCGGCGAGGTGGTCCGGCTGGAGTTCGCCGACGAAACCACCGCCGAGACCGACGTCCTCATCGGCGCCGACGGAGTCCACTCGGTGGTGCGCCGGGCCGTCGCCGGACCCGACACCGCCGTCTTCTCCGGCCAGAGCGCGTTCCGGGGACTCATCGCACGCGACCAGGTCCCGGGCCTGCCCGGCGACACCCTGCTCCTGTGGGCGGGCCCCGACGCCCGCCTGCTGGTCTACCCGGTGCGCGGCGGGCGGTTCCTCACCTTCGTGGCCGTCGTTCCCGACCCGCACCGGCGCCTGGAGTCCTGGAGCGAGCCGGGCGACCTCGACACCCTCGACGCGGTCTTCAGCGGCTGGAACCCCGACGTCAAGTCGCTGATCGCCGCGGTGCGCGAGACGCGGCGCTGGGCGCTGTACGACCGTGAGCCGCTCACCCGCTGGAGCCACGGCGCGGTGACCCTCCTCGGCGACGCGGCCCACCCGATGCTGCCCCACCACGGCCAGGGCGTCAGCCAGGCCGTCGAGGACGCGGCGGTCCTCGCCCACTGCCTCGACGCGCTGGACGGCGCCGCACCCGCCACCGGCGCCACGCGACGGCGCATCGCGGACGCACTGCGCTCCTACGAAGCCGTCCGCAGGCCGCACACCACCCGGGTCCAGCTCGGTTCCCGCGGCGGCGGCTCCCAGCGGCTGCGGCCCGACGAGGACGGCAAGGCCTCCACGGGCACGATGTCGTCCCTGGTCCAGGACGTGTCCTGGATCCAGCGCCACGACGCCGAAGCCGACCTGCCGCCCCTGCCCGACCGGCCGCACTGACCGGCCGCCCCAGAACCCGGCGCCCCGCCCGCCGGCGCACCACCGCTCTCGTACCACGCGCACGTCCGACCTGTCCGCACGAGAGATCCAAGGGGACCTCCATGCCGAACCACCTCGGCCGCAGACGGCTGCTGTCCACGACCGCCGGCACCGCCGCCGCTCTCGGCCTCGGAGCCGGCGGCCTCGGCCTCCTCACCGCCGCCCCCGCCCGCGCCGCCGAACCGGCCGCCGCCCGCCACGGCGGCGACCTCCCGGACGTACCCGGCATGCTGGGCGACCGCAGGGCCAACGAACTGTGGTACCTCTTCGACGAAACCACGCTCTACAACGTGGCGCCGGAGCTGGAGCAGGCCTACACCGACATCGCCACCGCCCTCGGCGACAAGTGGGAACGAGCCATCTTCGACACCTGGATGGCCATGGCCAGGACCAGTGACTACCCCAACAACTTCATCGAGTACGTCACCCCGATCAAACAGCCCCTCCAGGTGCTCTCCAAGGCGCAGCTCGGCGCCTTCGACAGCCTCTACAGGCCGTACGGCCGCGGACTCGTGGGCGCCTTCGCCGACTTCGCCCAGGGCGTGCTCTACGACCCCCGCCGCGCCCGCCCGGTGCACACCATGAACGGCAACCCGCCCCCCGGCTACCACATCTGGTTCATCTTCATGCGGGCCATGATGCTGCTGGACGTCGACCGGCCGCGCTGGGAGCGGATCGCCCCCCTCAACGCGATGGCCTGGGCCCTGCAGACCATCGCCAAGCCCACCCAGATGGAGGTCAAGGAGCCGCTGCCGCGCGACGTCGTGGCCCGCGAGGCGGCGAAGTGGCTGCCGCGCAGCGTGTGCCAACTGGACCGTGACTTCCTGTCCTACCCGCGGCCCGAAGGCATGAGCTGACGGACGACCAGGGCCCAGGAGGAGACACCATGCGTACAGGAATCTGGCTGGTGGGCGCACGCGGGTCGGTGGCGACGACGACCGTCGTCGGCGCTGCCGCGCTGCGTGCGGGACTGGTCCCGGCCACCGGATGTGTGAGCGCCCTCGAACCGTTTTACGAGGTGCCCCTGCCCGGCTTCGACGACCTGGTCTTCGGCGGACACGACGTCGTCGACACAGACCTGGTCAAGCGGGCCGAGCAGCTCGCCGAGGCGGGTGTCGTCCCGCACGGTCTGCCCGGCGTCCTGGGGACCGAACTCGCCGCGGCCGACGCCGAGATCAGACCCGCCCCGCCCGGCACCGAGACCGGCGACCAGTCCGCGGCCGCCGAGGCGCTCACCGCCGACCTCACCGGGTTCCGCGAACGCCTGGGCCTGGACCGGGTCGTCGTGGTGAACGTCTCCTCCACACAGCCTCCGGCCGTGCCGCATCCCGGCCACGCCTCGCTGTCCGCGCTGCGGGACGCCCTGGCCCGCGGCGAGCGGCCGCTGCCCGTCAGCTCCCTGTACGCCTACGCGGCGCTGCGGGCCGGCTGCGCCTACGTCGACTTCACCCCCTCGACGGGGGCGCGCCTGCCCGCCCTGGACGAACTCGCCAGGGAACAGGGCCTGCCGTACGCGGGCAGCGACGGCAAGACCGGAGAGACCCTGGTCAAGTCGGTGCTCGCGCCGATGTTCGCCCGGCGCGCGCTGCGGGTGCGCTCCTGGTCCGGCACCAATCTGCTCGGCGGCGGCGACGGAGCCACCCTCGCCGACCCGCAGCGGGTCGTCAGCAAGAGCGAGTCCAAGGGCCTGGTCCTGGAAGCCGTGCTCGGCGGGCCCGTGGAGGGTGGTGTGCACATCCACCACGTCCCCGACCTGGGGGAGTGGAAGACCGCCTGGGACCACGTCACGTTCGAGGGGTTCCTCGGCGCCCGCATGTCCCTGCAGTTCACCTGGCAGGGCTGCGACTCCTCACTGGCGGCGCCGCTCGTCCTGGACCTGGCCCGGTTCATGGCCCTCGCGCACCGGAGCGGCGCCGTGGGACCGGTGCCGGAACTGGGCTTCTTCTTCAAGGACCCGGTCGCCGCCACCGAGCACGACCTCGCGGCGCAGTACACCACCCTGGTCCACTGGGTGCAGACGGCGGGGGCGGCGACGTGACGGCGCTGCCACGGCCGCACGACCTTGCCCGTCTGGTCCGGGCCCCCGCCGCGCTGTCCGTCCCCGGCGACATCCTCGCCGGCGCGGCGGCGGCGCGGGTGCCGCTGTCCCCCTCCCTGCTGGGCACGGTCGCCTCCTCCGTCTGCCTGTACTGGGCCGGAATGGCACTCAACGACTACGCGGACCGCGAACTCGACGCCGTCGAGCGGCCCGAACGCCCCCTGCCCAGCGGCGCCGTCACCCCGGCCGCCGCCCTCGCGGTCGCCGCGGGCCTCACCGCGGCGGGCCTCGGCCTCGCGGCCCTCGCACGCGGTCGCCGGGGCCTGGCGACCGCGCTGCCCCTGGCCGGCGTCGTCTGGGCGTACGACCTCGCCCTCAAACCCACTGCGGCCGGCGCCGCGGCCATGGCGACGGCCCGCGCGCTGAACGTGCTGGCCGGGGCCGGACCCGGCGGACTGCGCCGGGCCCTGCCCGCCGCGGCCACCATCGCTGTGCACACCGGCATGGTCACGCGGCTGAGCCGGTACGAGGTCGGCGGCGCACCCCGGTCGATGCCCTTGCAGTCACTGGCCGTCGGCGGCGCGATCAGCGCCTGCGTCCTGCTGCGCGGACGCCGGCGGCCGCCCCTGGACCGGGCCGCCGCCGCCCTGCTCACGGCGGTGTACGCGGGCGACGGCACACGGGCCCAGCTTCGCCGCCGCCCGCACTCCCTCGTCGCTGCGCGTCCGGCAGGCCGTGGCCGCCGGCATCCACGGACTGATCCCCCTGCAGGCGGCGCTGACCGCGACCGCCGGCCGGGGCGCCGCGGGCGCCGCGCTGGCCGGGGTGTTCCCGTGGGCCCGCCGCCTCGGCAGAAAGGTGTCCCCCACATGACCGCCACGACGAGATTCGGCTACGGCACCAACGGCTTCGGCGACCACCCCCTGGAGGACGCCCTGGCCGTCCTCGCCGACCTCGGCTACCAGGGCGTCGGCCTCACCCTGGACCCCCGCCACCTCGACCCGTTCGCCGACGACCTGCCACGGCGGCTCGGGCGGCTGGCGAAGCTGCTCGACCGGCTCGGCCTCGCCGTCGTCATCGAGACCGGCGGCCGCTATGTGCTGGACCCCTGGCGCAAGCACCAGCCGGTGCTGATGTCCCCCCAGGGCGCGCAGCGCAGGGTCGACCTCCTGCTGCGGGCGGTACGGATCGCGGCCGAACTCGGCGCCGAATCGGTGTCCTTCTGGAGCGGCACCGCCCCCGCCGGCACCCCCGAACAGACCGTCTGGGACCGGCTCCTCGCCGGCTGCGCCACGGTCGTCGAGGCCGCCGAGAACGCCGGGGTCACCCTCGGCTTCGAGCCCGAGCCCGGCATGTTCATCGACACCCTCGACGCCTACGACGAGCTGCACCGGCGACTCGACGGCCCGCGCGCCCTCGGCCTCACCCTGGACATCGGGCACTGCCGCTGCCTGGAACCGCGACCGGTGGCCGACTGCGTACGACGCTCGGCGGACCGCCTGGTGAACGTGCAGATCGAGGACATGCGCCGCGGCACCCATGAACACCTGGAGTTCGGCAGCGGCGAGATCGACTTCCCGCCGGTCCTGTCCGCGCTGGCCGACACCGGCTACCAGGGGCTGGTCTGCGTGGAACTGCCCCGGCACAGCCACGCCGCCCCGGACGTGGCCCGGCGCTCCCTGGACTTCCTGCGCGCCGCCGAGACCCGGGCCCGCGCGGCGGCACGGGGAGCGGCCGCGTGAGCGCCCGCGGACCCGGCACGACGGCCGACGAGCTCGCCGCCGCACTGCCGCAGTCCGCCGCCGGCTGGCTCGCACAGGCGCAAGCTGCCGTACGGGCCGATCCGGGGGCCGTCGACGCCCTCTTCGCGGTCGCCGCACGCCGCTGCGGTCGCGCCGTCCTGCGCGTCGGGCCCGCGGCCGGGCCCGCCTGGAGCGCCGACGACGCCGTACGCGCACTGCTGCTCGTCGCGCTCCCACCGCGCGGGGCCGATCCGGCGGTCGTCGCGGAGCGCCTGTACCGCACCGGGGACACGGCCGAACGGCGGGCCGTCCTGCGGTCGCTGCCGCTGCTCGACGCCGCCGGTGACCTCGGTGACCGGGGGCTGGCGCTGGTCGAGGACGCCGTCCGGTCCAACGACCCCCGGCTGATCGCCGCGGCCCTCGGCCCCTACGGCGGACGCCGTCTTGCGGCACCCGCCTTCCGCCAGGCCGTCCTCAAATGCGTGTTCGTCGGCATCCCGCTGGCCGCGGTGGCCGGCCTCGACGAGCGGGCCGACGCCGAACTCGGCCGGATGATGGCCGACTTCGCCGACGAGCGGCGCGCCGCGGGCAGGCAGGTCCCGCCCGACGTCCTGCACCATCTGCACACCCACCCCGCACCGACGGAGGCCACGGCGTGACGCGCATCTTCGATCCGCACATCCACATGACGTCCCGCACCACCGACGACTACGAGGCGATGGCGGCGGCCGGGGTCCGTGCGCTGGTGGAACCCGCCTTCTGGCTGGGCCAGCCCCGCACCGGCGTCAGTTCGTTCACCGACTACTTCGACTCGCTCCTGGGCTGGGAGCCCCACCGCGCCGAGCAGTTCGGCATCCGGCACCACTGCGCGCTGGCACTGAACCCCAAGGAGGCCAACGACCCCCGGCTGGCCGAGGTCCTCGACGTACTGCCGCGCTACCTGGTCAAGGACCGGGTGGTGGCCGTCGGCGAGATCGGCTACGACTCCATGACGCCGCAGGAGGACAAGGCGTTCGCCCTCCAACTGCAACTCGCCGTCGAGCACGGACTCCCCGTCCTGGTGCACACCCCCCACCGCGACAAACGCAACGGCACCCGCCGCACCCTCGACGTCGTCCGTGAGTCCGGCATCGACCCCGCCCGGGTCGTCGTGGACCACCTCAACGAGGTGACGGTGCGCGACGTCGCGGACAGCGGCTGCTGGATGGGCTTCTCCATCTACCCCGACACCAAGATGAGCGAGGACCGCATGGTCGCGCTGCTGCGGGAGTACGGCACCGAGCGGATGCTCGTCAACTCCGCCGCCGACTGGGGCCGGAGCGACCCGCTGAAGACACGGCGCACCGCCGACGCCATGCTCGCCGACGGGTTCGGCCGGGACGACGTCGACCAGGTGCTGTGGCGCAATCCGGTCGCCTTCTACGGCCGGAGCGGCCGGCTCGAACTCGACGGCCCCGACGATCCGTCCGCCGTACCGGCCGAGTTCGAGGGCAGCTCGATCCGACGCGGGCAGAGGTGACCCGACGTGCGCCTCCGGCACGCCGACGGCACCACCGTCCACCTGGCGTACTGCACCAACGTGCACGCGGCCGAGGACCTCGACGGGGTCCTCGGCCAGCTGGCCCGCTACGGGGAGCCGGTGCGCCGGCGCCTCGGCGCCGACCGGATCGGCCTCGGACTGTGGCTGGCCGCCCCGGTCGTGACGGCCCTGGCCGGCGACCGTCAGGCCCTCGAAAAACTCCGCAAGGAACTGGACCTGCGCGGCATCGAGGTCGTCACCCTCAACGCCTTCCCCTACGCGGGCTTCCACGCCCCGACCGTCAAGAAGGCGGTGTACCGGCCGGACTGGACACAGCGGACCCGCCTCGAGCACACCCTGGCCTGTGCCCGCGTCCTGGCCGAGCTGCTGCCGGCCGACGCGGCCCGCGGCTCCGTCTCGACCCTGCCGCTGGCCTGGCGCGAACCGTGGTCGCCCGAGCGCGGCGACCTCGCCCGGCGCCACCTCGACCTGCTGGCCGGCGGCCTCGCCGACCTCGCCGCGACCAGTGGGCGCACGGTCCGCGTCGGCTTCGAACCGGAGCCGGGATGCCTGATCGAGACGACCGAGCAGGCGGTCCGGCTGCTCGCCGCCGCCGACCCCGAGTGGCTGGGCGTCTGCGTGGACACCTGCCATCTCGCCGTCGCCTTCGAGGAACCCGGCCCCGCCATCGCCCGGCTGGCCGCCGCCCTGCCCGTCGTCAAGACCCAGGCCTCCTGCGCCGTCCACGCCGACCGGCCGGCCGACCCGGCCGCCCGCGCCGCGCTCGAAGGCTTCGCCGAGCGGCGGTTCCTCCACCAGACACGGGAAGCGGCCCCGGACGGCCCCCTGGCCGTGGACGACCTGCCGCAGGCGCTCGACGGCGCGCTGCCCGGCGACGCGGCATGGCGGATCCACTACCACGTACCCGTGCAGCGGGACCTGCCGCCGCCCCTGCGCAGCACCCGCCCCGAACTGGTGGCCGCGCTGGCCGCGCTGCTCGGCGGGCCGACCGCGCTCACCGACCACGTCGAGGTCGAGACCTACACCTGGCCGGTGCTGCCGGGCGCCCCTGCCGACAGCGTGCTCGTCGACGGCATCGCCGGTGAACTCGCCTGGACCCGCGACATCTTGACCGCCCTCGGCCTGAAGGAGGAGAACGCATCGTGAAGCGCCTGCTCGTACTGGACGTCGTGGGCCTCACCCCACGGCTCCTGCGCCATATGCCGCACCTCGCGGCGCTGCGCGACGGCGGCTTCGGCGCCCGCCTGGACACCGTCCTGCCCGCGGTCACCTGCTCGGTGCAGTCCACCCTGCTGACGGGGCAGCCGCCGGCGGGCCACGGCATCGTCGGCAACGGCTGGTACTTCCGCGAACTCGGCGAGGTACTGCTGTGGCGCCAGCACAACCGGCTCGTCGGCGGCGAGAAGATCTGGCAGGCGGCCCGCGCACTGCGGCCCGGCTACACCGTCGCCAACGTCTGCTGGTGGTACGCGATGGGAGCCGACGTCGACTGGACCGTCACCCCCCGGCCGGTGTACTACGCCGACGGCCGCAAGGAGCCCGACTGCTACACCCAGCCGCCCTCGCTCCACGCGGAGCTGACCGAACGCCTGGGCCGCTTCCCGCTGTTCCGCTACTGGGGGCCCACCGCCGACATCGTCTCCTCCCGCTGGATCGTCGACGTCGCCCGCCACCTGCAGCGCACCCACAGACCCGACCTGAACCTGGTGTACGTGCCGCACCTCGACTACGACCTCCAGCGGTACGGCCCGCACAGCCACCGAGCCCGCCGCGCCGCCGCCGAACTGGACCGGACCCTCGCACCGCTGCTCGACGACGCCCGCCGCGACGGCATCACCGTCGTGGTGCTGAGCGAGTACGGCATCACCCCCGTCAGCACCCCCGTCCACATCAACCGGGCGTTGCGGCGGGCCGGTCTGCTCACCGTGCACACCCAGGACGGCATGGAGTACCTGGATCCGTGGACGTCCCGGGCCTTCGCCGTCGCCGATCACCAGGTGGCGCACGTCTACGTACGCGACCTGGCCGACCGGCCCCGTGTCGCCGAACTGCTGCACGGCCTCGACGGCGTGGCGCAGGTGCTCGACGAGACCGGCAAGAAGGAGCACGGCCTCGACCACGAGCGCGCCGGTGAACTCGTCGCGGTCGCCGCGCCGCAGGCCTGGTTCACGTACTACTACTGGCTGGACGACGCACGGGCCCCGGACTTCGCCCGCACCGTCGACATCCACCGCAAGCCCGGCTACGACCCGGCGGAACTGCGCTTCGACCACAACGACAAGAAGGCCAGGCTCCGCGCGGCCGCCGCCCTGGCCCGCAAGAAGCTGGGCCTGCGCTACACCATGAACGTCATCCCGCTGGACCCCTCCCGGGTGCGCGGCAGCCACGGACGGCTCCCCGACGACCCCCGGGACGCACCCGTGCTGCTCGTCTCCGACCCCGGGGCGCGTCGCCGGGACGCCGTCGCCGCGACGGAGGTCAAGGACCTGCTCCTGGAACTGGCGGAGCTGACGGAGCCGGCCAACTGACCCGAAACCTTCGGAACACACCTGCTGAACGCCGCAACCAGAAATTCCCGCTCATGCTCGGTCGATACGCGGCTGATAACGCGCCGACATAACGTCCGGAATGCACACGAGACACCCGTGGACGGAGGCTCTGCAAATATGGCTGCGAATGCCGAACAACCGGCTCCGCGCTACGACGTGACACTGGAACCGTCGGATGCGGAAATCGTCGAGGAAATAGCCTGGAAACTCGCCGCCCAGGCGACCGGACGCCCGGACGACATCGAATGGGTCGAGGCCGCCAGGAACTCATGGCACGAATTGCCGGTCGCCCTGCGCAGAACCCTCGCCGCGTTCCGTCGGGATTCCGGGCCCGACGGCGGGCTGCTGCTGCGCGGGCTGCCCGTCGACGCCCTGGGCCTGCCGCCGACCCCCAGCGTCAACGGCTCCGTACAGCGCGAACCCGCACTGGGCGCCGCCGTCCTGCTGATGATCGCCTGCGGTCTGGGCGACCCCGGCGCGTTCCGGCCCGAGAAGGGCGGTGCCCTCGTCCAGGACGTCGTGCCCGTCCCGGGCATGGAGGAGTTCCAGGGCAACGCCGGCTCGACGCGGCTGACCTTCCACATCGAGAACGCCTTCCACGAGCACCGCCCCGACTTCGTGATGCTGCTGTGCCTGAGGGCCGACCCCACGGGCCGCGCCGGCCTGCGCACAGCCAGCATCCGGCAGGTGCTCCCGCTGCTCTCCGAGGACGCCCTGCGCACCCTGTGGGCCCCGGAGTTCATCACCGCGCCGCCGCCCTCCTTCACCATGGGCGACGTCGAGGAGGCGCCCGCCCCGGTCCTCACCGGTGACCCCTCGGACCCCGACATCCGGGTCGACCTGGCGGCCACCGAGCCGGTCACCCCAGGTGCCGCCGACGCCCTGCGCGAACTGCAGGACCACTTCGACGCCACCGCCGCCACCCACCGCCTCGGACCGGGAGAGCTGGCGATCGTCGACAACCGCGTCACCGTCCACGGCCGTACCGAGTTCACCCCCCGCTACGACGGCACCGACCGCTGGCTGCAGCGCACCTTCGTGATGACCGATCTGCGCCGCTCCCGCGCGATGCGCCCGGCCGACGGCTATGTGCTCGAAGACCTGGCGCAGCCCGCCTGACCGGCGAATCCCCCGCAGCGAAACAGGAGTTGGAGTCCGATGACGAGCACGCAGACCAGGGAGCGGCCCCCCGCTCCGCGCGCCGGGGTGGCGATCACGCCGAAGCCGGAGCCACCCGCCCCACCGGCCCGGAAGGTCGGACTGCGCTCCCTGTTCCCCTATCTCCAGGGCCACTGGCCGACCCTGGGGATCGTGGCAGTGCTCTCCCTGGCCGTGACCCTCCTCACCCTCAGCCAGCCGGTGCTGACCCGTGACGTGCTGGCCGACATCGAGGCGGACAAGCCGGTGGGCCGGCTGGTGGCGCTGCTCATCGGCGTCCTCATCGTGGTGGCCGTGCTCAGCGGGGTGCGCGACTACATGCTGCAGCGGGCGGCCGAGGGCCTCGTCCTCACCGCCCGCCGGCGCCTGGTGGCCCGGCTGCTCCGGCTGCCCATCACCGAGTACGACCAGCGCCGCACCGGAGACCTGCTCTCCCGCGTCGGCGCCGACACCACACTGCTGCGCGCGGTGGTCACCTCGGGCCTGTTCGACACCGTGACCAACGTGGTCATGGTCGGCGGCTCCGCGGTCATGATGTGCCTGATCGACCCCACCCTCTTCGCGGCCACCGCCGTCGGCCTCGGCCTCGGCGTCGTCGCGGTCGTCGGGCTCTCCCGCAGGGTGCGCGGAGCGTCCCGGGACGCCCAGGACCGCATCGGGGAGATGACGTCCGCCGTGGAGCGGGCCATCTCCGCCGTCCGCACGATCCGCGCCAGCGGCGCCGAAGAGCGCGAGGCACACGCCGTCGACGGCTACGCCAAGGACGCCTACACCGCCGGAATGCGCATCGCCAAGCTCCAGGCGATGATCAACCCGATCACCTCCACCACCATCCAGGTGGCGTTCCTCGTCGTCCTCGGCCTCGGCGGCGCCCGGGTGGCCGGCGGCGCGATCCAGGTCGGTGACATGGTCGCGTTCGTGCTCTTCCTGTTCATGCTCTGGTTCCCCCTCGGCCGCGCGCTGACCGCCTACTCCCGGCTCCAGTCCGGGCTCGGCGCCCTGCAGCGCATCGAGGAGATGGTGGACCTGCCGCAGGAGACCGACACCGCCGCCGCGGCCGGCGGCGCCACCGCACCCGGCACCCCCAGGACGCCGCCCGGCGGCGCGCTCTCGGTGCGCGAACGGACCCGGCCCGAGGCCGACACCGGCGCCGCACGGCCCCCCGCCATCGAGTTCGACCGGGTCAGCTTCGGCTACGCAGGCGGCGAGAAAGTCCTGCGGGACGTGTCCCTCACGGTCCCCCGAGGCACCCGCACCGCCCTGGTCGGCCCGTCCGGAGCGGGCAAGTCCACCCTGCTGTCGCTGGTGGAACGGTTCTACGACGTCACCGCGGGCGCCGTGAAGGTCGGCGGGATCGACGTACGCGACCTGCCGCGCCGCGAACTGCGCCACAGCCTCGGCTATGTCGAGCAGTCGGCGCCGGTCCTCGCCGGAACCGTCCGCGACAACCTCTCCCTGGCCTCGCCCGACGCCACCGACCAGGACATGCGGGAGGTGCTGCGCTCGGTCAACCTCGAAGAGGTGATCATGCGGGCGCCGCTCGGCCTCGACACCCAGGTCGGGGAGGGCGGCGTCCTGCTGTCCGGCGGGGAACGCCAACGCCTCGCCCTGGCCCGCACGTTCCTTGCCGCGCCGCCGATCATGCTGCTCGACGAGGCGACCAGCAACCTCGACGCCCGCAACGAGGCCCTCATGCGGAACGCCATCGGCACGGTCACCGCCGACCGGACCCTGCTCGTGGTCGCCCACCGGCTCTCCACCGTCGTGGACAGCGACCAGATCGTGGTCCTCGAACACGGCGAGGTCGTCGCCGCGGGCCGGCACGACGAACTGACCGGCAGCAGCCCCCTCTACCGCGAACTCGCCAGCCACCAACTGCTCATCGAGTGACCCGAACCACACCACGACGAAAAAGGGGCCTCCCGGTCGAACGACCGGGAGGCCCCTTTTTCGCCGTGCCCCGCGGGGCGGCCCGTCAGGCCGCCGCCAGGCAGTGTGCGACCCGCAGGCGGGTCAGCTCCCAGGCCGCGTCGAGCCGCACCGCGCGCTCCCGCGACGCGTCGTCCGTGAACCGCCGGTGGGCGCGCCGCTCGCGGTACAGCAGCAGCGTCAGGTTCAGCAGGAAGGGCGCCAGCCCGTCCCGTACGTCACCGCGCCCGGCCACCTCCGCCTCGATCCGCTCCCGGGCGCCCGGAACCTCCCCCAGCAGCATCCAGAGCTGGGCCAGGTCGAGGCAGGGCAGATACACCGCGCTGGCGGCCCAGTCGATCAGGGCATGCCCGCCGCCGGTGCGGACCACGTTGGCGAGGACCAGGTCCCCGTGCCCGAACTCCCTCGGCTGCCCGGACAGTTCGAGGAGCGCGAGGATCGCCGTCCAGTCCCTCTCCTCGAACACGCCCTGCGCGTACATGCCCTCCAGCATGGGCCGGTAGTCGACCCGCCACCGGCGTGACGTGCCGGGGTGCCAGTGCCGCAGACGCTCCACGGCGGCGAGCACACCGGCCAGATCCTCGCCGCGGACGGGTCCGGCGGGAAACCGGTCCGGCGCCACCGCCTCTCCCGCCAGCCGCTCCATCACCAGCACCGCGCGCTCCCTGTCCGAGCCGAAACGACGCGGCACCCGCACCGGAGGGGGCACCGCGTCGAACAGGTCGTACGCCTCGATCTCGCGCAGGCACTGCCGGCGCCAGTCGGGCGTGCGGACCTTGGCGAGGGCCTCGGTGCCGTCCAGCGAGCCGCCCACCACCAGTGATGTGCGGCTGCGGTAGACGACCTCCGAGGGCTCGAAGCGGGGGCACACCTCGAGTGCCAGAGCGAGCAGCTCCCCGTCGCCGGCCGTCAGATCCTCGTCGGGCCCGGCCTTCACCGTGCTCCCCTTCATCGCCTCATCCCCTTCATCCGCCCTGCATGCTTCGTCCGCTTCGGTCGATTTGATCCGCTTCATTCGCGCAGGAATTCGACCAGGCTCTTGTTCACCGCGTCCGGGCACTCCAGATAGCCGTAGTGCCCGCAGTCGGGCACGACCTCGAACTCGGCGCCGGGGATCGCCTCGGCCACCTCCCGGCCCAGGCCGGGCGGGGCGATCAGGTCGTCCTGGAAGGCGATGACCCTGGTGGCCGCCCGGATGCCGCGGTAGGCCTCCCGCCGGTCCGGCATGCGGCCCACCCCGAGCTGGGCCCGGTACCCGGGTCCGGAGACCCGGGTCAGCTCCAGCATGTCGAGCCAGTCGCGTGCCTGCTGGCCGTCGTCGAGCGTGCGGGGCGAGAGGTTCTGCATGGCCTGCACGACCGCCGCGTAGGCGTCGGGCAGCTCCACGCCCCGGTCGTACAGCTCGATCTCCGCGCGGGACAGTGCCTCACGCAGCACGTCGGGGCGGGCCCGGGTGGCCATCAGCACCATGCGGCCGACGAGTTCGGGCCGGGCCAGGGCGAGCTCCTGCGCGATGTGCGCCCCCATCGAGATGCCCGCCAGCAGGCACGGGCCCAGGCGCAGTTCCTCGATGAGCGCCGCGGTGTCGGCGACCAGGTCGTCGATGCCGAAGCCGGCGGGGCACTCGTCGCTCGGGGCGATACCGCGGTTGTCGAAGCTGATCACCCGGAAGCCGGCGGCCACGAGGGCGGGCACCTGGTGCAGGTGCCAGGCCCGGCCGCTGCCGCCCGAGCCCATCACGAGCAGCACGGTGGGCGCCGAGGGGCCGCCGCCGGGCGGCTTGTTGTCGTAGTAGTTGAGTCGGATGTCGTTGACGGTGATCACGGGCATGGTGTTCGGCGACCTCGCTCAGTCGAGTCGTTCGGTCAGGGCACGCCCGACGACCGCGAGTGCGGCGTCGGACTGGACGAGCCCGAGGTGGTCGGCGTCGACACCGACCCGCTCGATACGGCCCGTCACGTACGGGCGCCACGATTCGGCGCCGCGGCGCGCCAGCTTCTCGCCGGGCACCCGCTCGGCGGACAGGACCAGCACGTCGCCGTCGAAAGCGCCCGGCGTGTGGCCGCGCATCAGCCCGGCGTTGTTCATGAACACCTTCAGGACCGCCGCCAGTTCGGCCTCGTCCAGTCGGCCCATCGGGTCGCCGGTGGCGTTCAGGAACGCCCGGTAGCGGGCCGCGGGGAACGCGCCGTCGGCGAGTTCGCCCGTGCGGATGTCGAACCCGGCGTCGCGCAGGTTGTGCGCGAACACCTCGGCCAGCGGGGTCTCCTCGCCCTGCGTCACGCGCCGCGGGTAGGCGTCCAGGAACGCCAGGAGCTCCACCTCCTGGCCGCGTGCGCGCAACTCGCGCGCCATCGCGAAGGCCACGTTGCCGCCGAGCGACCAGCCGAGCAGCCGGTACGGTCCCCGCGGCTGCGCCTGCTGGACCAGATCGGCGTACTCGGCGGCCATCTCCTCCAGCGTGGCGGGCAGGGGCCCGTGGCCGTCGAGGCCCGCGGCCTGGATGCCGTACACCGGGACGTCGGTGGGCAGATGGCGCACCAGACCCGAGTAGCACCAGCTCATGCCGGACCCGGGGTGGACGCAGAAGACCGGCCGCCGCGAGCCGGACGCCCGCAGCGGCAGGAGACGCTCCATCGGCTCGTGGTCGCCGCGCGCGGCGAGCCGCGCCGAGAGGTCCGCGACCGACGGTGCGGCGAACAGGTCGCGCACGGCCATCTCCACGCCCAGCTCGGCGCGGGCCCGCTCCACGAGCCGGATCGCCAGGAGCGAGTGGCCCCCCAGGTCGAAGAAGCCGTCGTCGGGACCGACCAGGTCCAGTTCCAGCACCTCGGCGAAGAGCCGGCACAGGGCCTCCTCGCGCGGGGTGCGCGGGGCCCGCCCGTTCGTGGCGCGGTACCGGGGGACGGGCAGTGCGCGGTGGTCCAGTTTGCCGTTCGCGGTCAGCGGCAGCGCGTCCAGGACGACGAACGCGGCGGGCACCATGTACTCGGGCAGGAGCTCGCGCAGCCGCTGCCGCAGGGCGGCGGTGTCCACGGCCGTACCGGCGTCCGGCACGACGTAGCCGACCAGGCGACGGTCGCCGGGCGAGTCCTCACGGACCAGGACCGCCGCCCGCCAGATGCCCGCCTGGCGGGTCACCACCGTCTCGATCTCCGCCGGCTCGATGCGCATGCCGCGCAGCTTGATCTGGGTGTCGGTACGGCCCAGGTACTCCAGGGCGCCGTCGGCGTTCCACCGGACCAGGTCGCCGGTGCGGTACATCACGCCGCCCGCGGGCCCGTACGGACTCGCCACGAAACGGCCCGCGGTGAGGGAGGGCCTGCCCAGGTAGCCGCGGGCGAGCCCGGGACCCCGTACGTACAACTCGCCCGGCACGCCCACAGGCACCGGCTGGAGCGCGCCGTCCAGGGCGTGCACGGCGGTGTCGGCGATCGGGCCGCCGATCGGCGGGACGACCGAACCGGTCAGCGGGCCGCTCATGGTCGCGCAGACCGTCGCCTCGGTCGGGCCGTAGGAGTTGAGCATCAGGCGCCCGGAGGACCAGCGTTCGACCAGCTCCGGCGGGCAGCTCTCGGCGGCGACGACCAGCGTCATGCCGTCGGGCAGCGCCCCCTCGGGGATCAGCTGGAGCACCGCCGGCGGGATCGCCGCGTGCGTGACCGCGTGCCGCACCGCGAGGTCCGCGAGGGCCGGGCCCGGGGTGATGCCGGGCTCCGCGACGACCAGGGTCGCCCCGGTCAGCAGACCCATCGACAGTTCCCAGAACCCGCCGTCGAAGGCGGGGGACAGGTGGTGCAGGACGCGGCTGCCGGGGACGACCGCGCAGTGCGAGGTGAAGATGTCCACCAGGCCCGGCAGCCCCGCGTGCGTCACGGTCACGCCCTTGGGGCGGCCGGTCGTGCCGGAGGTGTAGATGACGTAGGCGGGGTGCGACGGCAGCAGCGGCGCGAGCCGGTCGGCGTCGGTCAGGTCGGTGTCGGTCAGGTCGCCCGTCGCCTCGTCGGCCGCCGGCTCCTCGTCCAGCAGGATCCGGGGCACCGCCGCGTCCGGGAGGGCGGCGGCGACGCCGCTGGTGGTGAGGAGCGCCACCGGCGTGGCGTCCTGGAGCGTCCCCGTGATCCGTTCGGCCGGGTGCCCCGGGTCGAGCGGCAGATAGGCGGCACCGGACTTGGCCACCGCGAGGACGGCGACGGCCAGCTCCGCAGAGCGCGGCAGCGCCAGCGCGACCCGCCGCTCGGGCCCGGCACCCCGCGCGACCAGCAGCCTGGCCAGCCGGTTGGCGCGCGCGTTGAGCTCTTCGTAACTCAGCGACAGGTCACCGAAGACGAGGGCCTCGGCGTCGGGCCGCTCCCGCACGTGCCGCTCGAAGAGCTCCGCCAGCGTGGCCGGAGCCAGGCCCCTGGCCGTGGCGTTCCACTCCTCCACGACCCGGTGCCGCTCCTCGTCACCGAGGACGTCGATCCGGCTCAGCGGCAGGTCGGGCCGGTCGGCCGCCTCGGCGAGCACCCGCACGAACCGGTCGACCAGCGCCTGGGCGGTGCCGCGGTCGAACAGGTCGGTCCGGTAGTCGAGCACACCCGCGATCCCGGCGGGGGCGTTGTCCGCGGCCCGGCGCTCCGACACCGAGAACCCGAGGTCGACCTTGGCGGCGGTCGCCGCCGCGCCGCCCGTGCCGGAGACGACCAGACCGCCCGGCAGCGACCGGGAGCCCGGGGAGGCGGGCTCCCCGCCCGCCCGCTGCGGCCCCGTGCTCTGCAGCGCGAGCACCACCTGGAACAGGGGGTGGTGGGAGAGGGAGCGGGTGGGGTTGACGGCCTCGACGAGCCGCTCGAACGGGAGCTCCTGATGGGCGTAGGCGGCCAGGTCGGTGTCCCGGACCCGGCTCAGGAGCCGGCGGAAGGTGGGGTCGCCGCCGGTGTCGGTGCGCAGGACGAGGGTGTTGACGAAGAACCCGACGAGGCCGTCGGTGGCGTCGTCGGTGCGTCCGGCGATCGGGGTGCCGATGGGGATGTCCTCGCCCGCGCCGTGCCGGGTGAGCAGCGTGGCGAGCGCGGCCTGCAGGACCATGTGGAGGGTCGTGTCGGTGGCGCGCGCCAACTCGGCCAGCCGCGCGTGCAGTTCCACCGGAACCGCGAAGGACACCCGGTCGCCGGAGTGGTCGGCGGTGGCGGGGCGCGGCCGGTCGGCGGGCAGGTCCAGCTGCTCGGGAAGCCCGGCCAACTGTTCCGTCCAGTAAGCGAGTTGCTTGCCGACGATGCTGTCGGGGTCGCTGGTGTCGCCGAGGACCTCCTGCTGCCACAGCGCGTAGTCGGCGTACTGGACCGCCAGCGGCTCCCACCCGGGCTCCCGGCCCGCGCACCGGGCCGTGTACGCACTCGTCAGGTCGTGTGCGAGCGGGGCACGGGACCAGGCGTCACTGGCGATGTGGTGGATGAGCAGCTGCAGGACGTGCTCCTCGGCCGAGAGACGCAGCAGGCGTGCGCGCACGGGGATCTCGGCGCTCAGGTCGAAGCAGTGACGGGCCGCCCGCGCGAGATCGGCCTCGTGGTCGGCCTCGGTGCTGTCGGCCGTCTCGAAGCCGAACCGGACCTGATCGGGGCCCAGCACCACCTGCCGGGGACCGTGCTCGTCCTCGGTGAACGTCGTGCGCAGGCTCTCGTGCCGGGCGATCACGTCCAGCAGCGCCCGCCGCAGGGCCTCCTGGTCCAGCGGACCGGTGAGCCGAAGTGCCGTCGGGATGTTGTAGGTGGGGC
Organism: Streptomyces sp. MB09-02B; assembly: GCF_033794485.1. Lineage (NCBI taxonomy): Bacteria > Bacillati > Actinomycetota > Actinomycetes > Kitasatosporales > Streptomycetaceae > Streptomyces > Streptomyces sp. MB09-02B. The sequence continues at coordinate 11,346 of NZ_JARGEE010000043.1, read as the reverse complement.
TGGGGCCCTCGAGCCGGTGGAGGAACCACAGGCGTCGCTGGGCGTAGGAGAGCGGGACGCGCTCCGGGCGGGGCCGCGCCGTGAGAGCGGTGCGCGCCCGGCCGGCCCCGTCGAGCACCCCGGCGAGCGCGGCGACCGTCGGCGTCTCGAAGAACTGCCGGATGGACAGCTCGGCGCCGAGCGTCGTACGGACACGGCTGACCAGACGCGTGGCGAGCAGGGAGTGGCCGCCCAGGTCGAAGAAGTTGTCGTCGATCGTGACCTGCGGCAGCGACAGGACCTCCGCGTAGAGGCCGCAGAGGATCTCCTCACGGGGGGTGCGCGGCGCCCGCCCCGAGACCCGGCCGGTGTAGGTGGGAGCGGGCAGCGCCGCCCGGTCCAGCTTGCCGTTCGGGCTGAGCGGCAGGGCGTCCAGGGTGACGAACGCCGACGGCATCATGAAGTCGGGGAGTTCACGGCCCAGCGCCGTGAGCGCCGCCGCCTCGTCCCACCCGCCGCGGTCCGCCACGACGTAACCGACGAGCCGCTGGTCGCCGGGCCGGTCCTCGCGCAGCACGACCGCGGCCTGGGCCACGCCAGGCAGGGCCGTCACGGCGGCCTCGATCTCGCCCAGCTCGATGCGGTACCCGCGCAGCTTGATCTGACGGTCCGCGCGGCCGACGAACGTCAGCTCGCCCACGTCGTTCCAGCGGGCGACATCGCCCGTGCGGTACATACGGCTGCCCGCCGCGCCGAACGGGTCCGCCGTGAACCGCTCGGCGGTCAGCCGGCTGCGGCCCAGATACCCGCGCGCCAACTGCACACCCGCCAGATACACCTCACCGTCCAGACCGGGGGCGACCGGCCGCAGCGCGGAGTCGAGGACATACAGCCGCACCCCCTCGTGCGGGGTGCCGATCGGCACCGGCCCCGGCGGCAGCGCGGTGTCCGGCCTGATCCAGTGTTCCAGGCAGTGGCCGGTGGCCTCGGTCGGACCGTAGACGTTCACCACGGTCACCTCCGGCATGCCCGCGCGCCACGGCGCGAGGATCTCACCGCGCAGTTCCTCGCCGCCCAGCGTGAGGATCCCCGAGGGCGAGACCTCGTCGGGCATCGTCGACAGGAGAGCCAGGTGCGAGGGCGTGCCCTTGAGGAACGTCGCCCGGCGGAACCCGGGTTCGCTCACGGCCGTCTCGGCGAGATCCCGCAGATCCGTCAGCCGCACACAGCCGCCGCTGATCAACGGGGCGTGCAGCGAGCCGACGCTCTGGTCGAACGACGCCGAGGCCTGCATCACCGACAGTCCCGAGATGTCCGGCGCCTGCGCGGAACGGCAGTGTCCGACGAACGCCGACAGCGCCCGGTGCTCGATGACGACGCCCTTGGGACGGCCCGTCGAGCCCGACGTGTAGATGGTGTACGCCGGGTGGCGCGGCAGCAGCGGGGCGCTGCGGTCCGCGTCAACGAGGTCGATCCCGGAGTGCTGACGCAGCGACCTCACGGTCTGCGGATCGTCCATGACGAACGTCAGCGGGCCGCAGCAGTCCTCCCGCACCCGGGCGTCCACGTCGGAGGTGGTGAGGACCAGCGCGGGATCGGAGTCCTCGATCATGTGCCGGATGCGGTCGGCCGGGTACTCCGGGTCGACCGGCACGTACATGCCGCCCGCCTTGAGCACCGCGAGCATGCCGACCACGAGTTCGGTGCGGCGCGGCACCGCGATCGCGACGGGGCGCTCGGGGCCGACGCCCAGCTCGACCAGGCGGCGCGCCAGACGGTTGGCGCGCGCGTTGAGTTCGGCGTAGGAGAGAGTTCCGTCGGGGGCGATCAGCGCCGCCTTGCCCGGTGTGCGGCCCACCTGCTCCTCGAACAGGTCGGTGAACCGCTCCGCGGGCCGCACGTCGTCCGAGCCGCTCCACTTCTCCAGCACCGTGCCCCGCACCCGCGGGTCAAGGAGCGCGACCGCGCCCACCGCGGTCCCGGGGCTGTCCAGGATCGTCCTGAGCGCCCGGCGGAACGCGGCGATCACCGACCTGACCTGCTCGGCGTCGAAGACCTGCGGAAGATAGCCCAGCGAGAACCGCAGGGTCTCGCGCGGCAGGGCGAGCAGGCCCAGCGGATAGTGCATCTGGTCCCGCGAGTGGACCTTCAAAACCGTGGGGAGGTCCGCGTCTGGCCCGGCGCCCGGCGGCCGGCCGCGGCTGGAGTTCAGCGGATAGTTCTCGAACACCATGGCCGTGTCGAAGAGTTCACCCGAGCCCGCCCAGCGCTGGATGTCCGCGAGAGACACCCACTGGTGGTCCATCAGCCGCGCCTGCTCGCTCTGCACCCGGCGCAGGAAACCCGTCAGCGACTCCGCGGGCCGCAGCCGGACACGCAACGGCAGGGTGTTCATGAACAGGCCGACCATCGTGTCGATGCCGGGCAGCTCGGGCGGACGGCCGCTGACCGTCACACCGAACACCACGTCGTCACGGCCCGTCAGATGCGACAGGACCAGGGCCCAGGCCCCCTGGATCACGGTGTTGACGGTCAGCCCGTTCGACCTGGCGAACCGGGTCAGCGCGGCGCTCGCCGCCTCGTCCTCGGAGAAGTCGATGCGCTCCGGCGCCGCGGTGAGCGCCCCCCGCTCCGGCGCCACGATGCTCGGCGTGTCGAACCCGGTGAACGCCTCCGTCCACGCCTCCTGCGCCGCGTCGCGGCCGCGACCGCCGAGCCAGTTGAGGTAGTCCCGGTACGGCCGCACCCGGGGCAGCGCCGTCACGTCCCCGTGGACCGTGTACAGCGTCAGCAGCTCACGCAGCAGCACCGGCATGGACCAGCCGTCGAGCAGGATGTGATGGTTGGTCATCACCACGCGGTAGCGGCTCGCGCCGAGCCGGATCAGGGTGAAGCGGACCAGGGGCGGCCGCCCCAGGTCGAACCGGGTCCAGCGGTCCTGCGAGGCGATCCGCTCCGCCTCCTGCTCCCGCTGCGCCTCCGCCACGCCCCGCAGGTCCTCCTCACGCCAGGGCAGCTCGACCCTGCGGGGAATGAGCTGCACCGGACGCTTCAGCCCCTCGTGGCGGAACGCGGCGCGCAGATTGGCGTGCCGCTCCAGGAGCGCCTCGCCCGCCCGGCGCAACCGGGCCGGGTCGACGCAGCCGTCGAGCTCGATGAAGACCTGGACGTTGTAGGCGTCCAGCTCCTCGTCGTCGAAGAGGTTGTGGAACAGCATCCCCTCCTGCAGCGGGGACAGCGGCAGGATGTCTTCCAAGCCGGACTTGGCCATCAGAGGGAACCCCATTCGCTTTCGAGTCGTGTGATGTCGTCCTCGCTGAGCGAGGTGAGGGAGACGTCCGAAGGGGTCAGACCGCTCGCCTCGGGCCGGCCCGCGTGCGCGACCAGCGCCTTCAGGGCCCTGAACCAGCTTTCGCCCAGACGCCGCACCTCGTCCTCGCCGAGCACGGCGCTCGCGTACGTCCAGACGCAGTGCAGCCGCGGCCCCCGCTCCGTGTCGTGGGCACCCGCGACGAGCTCGACCGGATGCGCGAGCACGGTGTCCGGATGCTGGCCCGCCACGCCCCGGCCCAGCACGCTCCACGGCTCGGACCGCAGGGCGCCGGCCGCGCCGCGGCCGCCGGTGTACCGCCCGAGGTAGTTGAACCCGTACGCGGGCGCCGGGAGTCCGGCGAACCGGTCCCGGGTGCGGGGGTTGAGGTAGCGCAGCAGTCCGTAGCCGAGCCCGTCGCCCGGCACGGCGCGCAGCTGCTCCTTCACCCGTTTCAGGGCACGCCCCGCCGACGCCCCGCCGTCCCACACGTCGGCCCAGTCGCTCACGCCCGGGCTCAGCAGGACCGGGTGCATCGCCGTGAACCAGCCGGTGGTGCGGGTGAGATCGGCGCCGGGAGCGAGGTGCTCGTGGCGGCCGTGGCTCTCCAGGTCCACCGCGACGGGCGTCTCGGCGCTGTGGCCCCGGCCGCGCCGCCAGTCGGCGACCGCCAGACCGAACGCGGTGAGCAGCAGGTCGTTGATCTCCGCGCGGAACACTCCGGGAACCCAGGTGAGGAGGGCGTCGGTGGTGTCCGCGTCGAGGTCGAGGACGACCTGCCCGGACCGGGCGTGGGTGTCGCGCGCCGGGTCGAGGGACAGCTCCGCGGCGGGACGGACCGCGTCCAGCCAATGGTCGGTCTCGGCCTCGGTGGCGGGACGGGCGGCGAGGTCCTGGAGCGTACCGGCCCACTGGCGCCAGGTCGTGCCGGCCGGGCTGAGCGGGCGGCCCTCGTAGGCGGCGGCCAGGTCGGGCACGAGCAGGCGCCAGCTGACGGCGTCCACGGCGAGGTGGTGGGCGACCAGGACCAGCAGCGCGTGCCGCCCGGGCCCGCGGTCGATCCGGCAGGCCCGCAGCACCCGGCCCTCGGCCGGGTCGAGCAGGTCGCGTGCGGCCGCGGCCGACGCGGCGACGACGGCGTGCAGCTCGGCGTCGTCGAGGTCCGGCGCGGCGTGGTGCGCCAGGAGACCGGCGGCGTCCACGGACCCCGGTTCGAGGACGGACATGCTCCAGTCGTCGGCGACCCGCAGGCGCAGCGTGTCGTGCCGGTCGACGACGGCCCGCAGCGCGGCCACGAGCCGCTCCTCGTCGAGGTCCGCGGGGACGGACACCACCACGGACTGGTTGAACGGGGCGACGGGGCCGCCCAGTTCGGCGAACCACCGCATGATCGGGGTGGCCGGCACCGGCCCGCTCGCCCCCTGTTCCTCGGCGTCGGCGGGACCCGTCTCGGGCTCCGCCTCGCCCAGCGCCTCGGCGATGTGGGCGACGCTCTGGTGCTCGAAGACGTCCCGCACGGACAGGGTGAGGCCCTGTGCGCGGGCCCGGCTGACGAGCTGGATGGACAGGATGCTGTCGCCGCCGAGGTCGAAGAACCCGTCGTCGACGCCGACGGACTCCAGCCCCAGCGTCTCGGCGAACAGCTCGCACAGCAGCTCCTCGCGCGGCGTGCCCGGCGCCCGGCCCGTGCTGAGCGTCGCGTAGTCCGGTGCGGGCAGCCGCCCCCGGTCCAGCTTGCCGTTGGCCGTCAGCGGCAGCTCGTCCAGGCGGACGAACGCCGACGGCACCATGTAGTCGGGCAGCGTGTGCTGCAGATGCCCCCGCAGTTCCGCGTCCGTCGGAACCGGGCCGGCCCCCGCCACCAGGTACGCGACCAGACGCCGGTCGCCCGGCCGGTCCTCGCGTACGACCGCCACGGCCTCCGACACCCCGGGATGCCGCGACAGGGCGGACTCGACCTCACCCAGCTCCACCCGGAAACCCCGGATCTTGACCTGGTCGTCGACCCGGCTGATGAACTCCAGGTCACCACCGCGGTTCCAGCGCACCACGTCACCGGTGCGGTACATCCGCTCGCCCGGCCCCTCCAAGGGGTTGGCGACGAACCGGGAGGCGCTCTGCCCGGGCCGGTTGAGATAACCACGCGCCAACTGCACGCCGGACACGTACAACTCGCCCGGCACACCGGCCGGCACGGGCTGCAGATACGCGTCGAGCACCAGCATCCGCGTGTTGGGGAACGGACGGCCGATGGTCAGCACACCGTCGGTGAGGTCGTCCGGCGCATCGACACGCCAGGTGGTGCAGCCGACGATCGTCTCGGTCGGGCCGTACTCGTTGAGCACGGCGGCCCCGGGGTGCGCCGCGAGGAGCGTCCGCACCGCGCGACCGGTCAGCGACTCGCCGCCGAGGACCAGCTCCCCGCGCGGCGCACAGACCGCGGGCAGTTCGGTGATCAGCGGCAGATGGCTCGGTGTCGCCTTCAGGAACGTCATCTGCGGCAGGTCGGCCAGAACGTCACCCGCCAGGGACCGCTCATGCAGCTCCTCCAGATCGGCCAGGTGCACACAGCCGCCGTTCAGCAGCGGCGCGAACAGGCCCGTGACCGTCAGGTCGAAGGACAGCGGCGAGTGCAGCAGGGCGTTGCCCGCCACCCCCGGGTACAGCTCCGCCGACACCGCCAGGTAGTTGACCACCGGCTGGTGCTCGACCAGCACACCCTTGGGGCGGCCCGTCGACCCCGACGTGTAGATGATGTAGGCCGCGTTCCACGGTGACAGCGGCTGCGTGCGGTCCTCGTCCGTCAGGTCGTGCGCGGGCTGCCCGGCGATCCGCCCGCTCACCTCCGGGCTGTCCAGGACCAGCCGGGCCAGCTCCGCGGGGAAGACCTCGTCGGGCAGCGACAAGGTGGTCAGCGCGCAGATCGGGTCGGCGTCCTCGATCATCGTCGCGATCCGCTCGCGCGGACTGCCCGGGTCGAGGGGCAGATACGCGGCACCGGTCTTCAGCACCGCGAGGACCGCCACCCCCATCTCCACCGACGGCGGCAACGAGATCGCCACGACCTGCTCGGGGCCCGCCCCGCACTCCGCGAGGAGATGGGCGAGCCGGTTGGCGCGGAGGTTGAGTTCGCCGTACGACAGCGTCGTCCCGCCCGCCGAGAGAGCGGGACGCCGCGGCGTCCTCGCCACCTGCTCCTCGAACAGCTCGGGCAGCGTCGCCTGCCGCTGCGGACGCGCCGTGTCGTTCCACCCCACCAGCAACTGCAGCCGCTCGGCCGGGTCCAGCAGACCGATCCCGCCGATCGGCCGGTCCGGGTCCGCCGTGACCGAGCCGAGCACGCCGAGCAGACGCGAGATGATCGACTCGGCGCTCTCCCGGTCGAACAGCTCCGTGCGGTACTCCAGCGAACCCCGCATGCCCGTCGGCGCACCGGACTCGTCGTGCCCCTCGCCCAGGGTGAGCGACAGATCGAACTTCGCCACCCCGGTGGCCGCCGCCATCCGGGTCGCGTTCAGCAGCGTGCCGCCGGCGACGGCCGCCCCGTCCTCGTCGCGCACCGCCCCCGCCGTGTTGTTGAACGTGATCATCACCTGGTACAGCGGGTGGTGGGCGAGGCTGCGGGTGGGGTTGAGCGCCTCCACCAGCCGCTCGAACGGCACCTCCTGGTGGGCGTACGCGGCGAGATCGCTCTCCCGCACCCGGCCCAGGAGATCGCGGAAGGTCGGGTTGCCGCTGGTGTCGGTGCGCAGCACCAGCGTGTTGACGAAGAACCCGACCAGGTCCTCGGTGGCGTCGTCGTTGCGTCCCGCGACCGCCGTACCGATCGGGATGTCCTCACCCGCCCCCAGCCGCGTCAGCAGCGCGGCGAACGCCGCCTGGGTCACCATGAACAGGCTGGTGTGGGTGGCGCGGGCCAGATCCGTCAGCCGCGCGTGCAGCGCCGCGGGGACGGTGAAGGGGATGCGGTCGCCGGTGTAGCCGGCGGTCGCGGGCCGGGGCCGGTCCGTGGGCAGTTCGAGCTGCTCGGGCAGCCCGGCCAGGGCCCCCTTCCAGTACGCCAGCTGCCGCCCCGCCACACTCTGCGGATCGGACTCGTCGCCCAGCACGTCGTGCTGCCACAGGGCGTAGTCGGCGTACTGGACCGGCAGCGGCTCCCAGCCCGGCGCCTCACCCGCGCAGCGCGCACCGTACGCGGTGACGAGGTCACGGGCGAGCGGGGCCATCGACCATCCGTCGCTGGCTATGTGGTGGATCAGCAGCAGCAGGACGTGCTCGGTGTCGGAGATCCTGAACAGCCGTGCCAGGAACGGGATGTCGGCCGTCAGGTCGAAGACGTGCCGGGCAGCCCGGGCCACCCGCTCCTCGACGTCCTCCTCGGTGACGTCGACGACGTCGAGCCGGTGGCCCACCCGGTCGGCGGCCAGCACCACCTGGCGCGAACCCTGCGGATCCTCGGCGAAGACGGTCCGCAGGCTCTCGTGCCGCTCCAGCACGTCACCGATCGCCCGGTCGAGCGCCCCCCGGTCCACCGGGCCGGTCAGCCGCAGCGCCGTGGGCACGTTGTACGTCGCCGAGGGACCCTCGAACTGGTAGAGGAACCACAGCCGTTGCTGGGCCGGCGAGAGCGGGACGCGCTCCGGACGCGGCCGGGCCACGAGCGGCGCCCGCGCACCCGCCGCCCCATCGAGGACCCCGGACAACCCGGCGATCGTCGGCGTCTCGAAGAACTGCCGCACGGACAGCTCGACCCCCAGCGCCGTCCGGATACGGCTGACCAGCCGGCTCGCGAGCAACGAGTGCCCGCCCAGGTCGAAGAAGCTGTCGTCGACACCGATCCGGGCGGCGCCCAGCACCTCGGCGAACAGCGTGCAGAGAATCTCCTCCCGCGGGCTGCGCGGCGCCCGGCCCGCCGACTCCGCGGCGTAGTCAGGCGCGGGCAGCGCCCTGCGGTCCAGCTTCCTGTTCGGCGTCAACGGCAGCGCGTCGAGCGTGAGGAAAGCCGTGGGCACCATGAACTCCGGCAGCCGCCGCCGCAGACGGTCCCGCAGCACCCCCGCGCCCGGCGCCGCGCCCGCCGCGACGACGTACGCCACCAGACGCCGGTCGCCCGGCCGGTCCTCGCGCACCACCACGGCCGCCTCCGCGACCGCCGGATGACGCACCAGCTCCGCCTCGATCTCACCGAGCTCGATACGGAAACCACGCAGCTTGACCTGCTGGTCGACCCGGCTCAGATAACGCAGCGCACCGTCACGCCGACGGACCACCAGGTCGCCCGTACGGTACATCCGGGTGCCGGGCAGGCCGTACGGGTCGGCGCAGAAGCGCTCCGACGTCAGCCCCGGACGCAGATGGTAGCCCTGCGCCAACTGCTCACCGGCCAGATACAGCTCACCCGGCACCCCCACCGGGACCGGACGCAGCGCCGCGTCCAGCACATAGGCCGACGTGTTGGCGACGGGCCGGCCGATGACGGGACCGGCCTCCGCCACGTCGGCGGCCGTGGCCCAGACCGTCACCTCCGTCGGGCCGTACAGATTGGTCACGGAACGGGCCCGCTCGGTGAGCGTGCGTGCCAGCTCGGTGGGCAGCGCCTCGCCGCCCACCAGGACGTGGACACCGGCCAGCTCGTCCGTCGCCGCGGCCGCGACGCCCTGCCACAGGCTCGGCGTCGCCTGCACCATGGTGATCCGCGCCGCCGAGACCCTCCGCAGCAGCGCGTACGGGTCCTTCGCCGTCTCCTCGTCGGCGAGCACCAGCGTCGCCCCGTGCAGCAGCGGAAGGAAAAGCTCCAGGCCCGCGATGTCGAAGCCCACCGTGGTGACCGCGAGGAGCCGGTCCTCGGCGCCCGGCGCGAACCGCCGGCCCATGGCCGCGAGGAAGTTGCCCAGCGCCCCGCGCGGCACGACCACGCCCTTGGGACGCCCGGTCGACCCCGAGGTGTAGATCGTGTACGCCGGATGCGCGGGCGAGAGCGGCACCCGCAGCTCCGCGTCACCGAGGTCCGTACCCGCGTACCCCGACAGCGCCTCCTCCCCGACCGGCTCGGTCAGGGTGAGGGCCGGTGCGGCGTCGTCGAGCATGTGGCCGACGCGGCCGGCCGGGTAACCGGGATCGATCGGCAGATAGGCCGCGCCGGACTTGAGGACCGCGAGCAGCGTGACGACCAGGTCGAGCGAGCGCGGCATCACGACGGCCACGAACCGGCCCGGCGCCGCGCCCCGCGCGACCAGGTACCGGGCCAGCCGGTTGGCGCGCGCGTTGAGCTCCGCGTAGGACAGCCGCGCGTCCGCGAACTCGACGGCCGTCGCGTGCGGCGACCGCCGCGCCTGCCGCTCGAACAGACGCGTCACCGACTCGGCGGGCCCCTCGGCGGCGGTGTCGTTCCACTCCCGCAGGACCAGCCGCCGCTCGGCCGCGTCCATGATCTCCAACTGCCCCATGGGCCGCCCGGGATGGGCCACCGCCTCGGCCAGCAGCCGGACCAGGCGGTCGGCGATGTCCTGGACGGTGGCACGGTCGAAGAGGTCCGTGCTGTACGTGACGCTGCCGCTCATGCCCGCGCAGACATTGCCCTCCCCGAACCGTTCGGCCAGCGCGAACGACAGATCGAAACGGGCCGACACCGACTCCGACGCCATGACCTCGGCCGACAGACCCGCGAACTCCTCCCCCCGCGTCCCCTGCGTGTTGTGCAGGGTGAGCATCGTCTGGAAGAGGGGGTGGTGGCCGAGGGAACGGGTCGGGTTGAGGGCCTCGACGAGCCGCTCGAAGGGCAGGTCCTGGTGGGCGTAGGCGGCCAGGTCGGTCTCGCGAACACGGTCGAGGAGCTCACGGAAGGTGGGGTCGCCGCTGGTGTCCGTGCGCAGCACCAGCGTGTTGATGAAGAAGCCGATGAGGTGGTCGGTGGCGTCGTCGGTGCGCCCGGCGACAGGGGTGCCCAGCGGGATGTCCTCGCCCGCGCCGAGCCGCGTCAGAAGCGCCGCGAGGGCCGCCTGCACCACCATGAACGGGGTCGTGTTGCTGGACCTTGCCAGCTCCGTCAGCCGCCCGTGCAGCTCCGCCGGCACGGCGAACGGGACACGGTCGCCCGCGTAGCCCGCGGTGGCGGGGCGGGGCCGGTCGGCGGGCAGATCGAGCTGCTCGGGCACGCCCGCCAACTGTGCGCTCCAGTACGACAGTTGCCGACCGGCGATGCTGTCCGCGTCGGCGTCGTCGCCGAGGACCTCCTGCTGCCACAGGGCGTAGTCGGCGTACTGGACCGGAAGCGGCTTCCACCCCGGCGCGCCGCCCGCGCACCGCGCCGCGTACGCGCCCGTCAGGTCCCGAGCCAACGGGGTGCGGGACCAGGCGTCGCTGGCGATGTGGTGGATGAGCAGCAACAGCACGTGCTCGGACTCGGACAGCCTGAACAGCCGTACCCGGATGGGGATCTCGGCCGTCAGGTCGAAGGCGTGCCCGCTCGCCTCGGCCAGCCGGTCACCGACCTCCTCCCCGGCCACGTCCACGACGGCGAACGGCACCTCGGCCCGCTCGGCCGGCAACACGATCTGCCGGGGCCCGTGCTCGTCCTCGGCGTAGGTGGTGCGCAGGCTTTCGTGGCGGGCGACGAGGTCGCGCAGGGCGTGGTGCAGGGCGTCCTGGTCGAGGGTGCCGGTCAGACGGAGGGCGGTGGGGATGTTGTAGGTGGGGGTGGGTCCTTCGAGCTGGTGCAGGAACCACAGCCGCTGCTGGGCGTAGGAGAGGGGGACGCGCTCGGGCCGGGGGCGCGCGGTCAGGGCCGTACGGACCGCACCGGACCCGTCGAGCACCCCGGAGAGTCCGGCGATGGTGGGCGTCTCGAAGAGCTGCCGGATGGACACCTCGACGCCCAGGGTGGTGCGGACACGGCTGACGAGACGGGTGGCGAGCAGGGAGTGGCCGCCCAGCTCGAAGAAACTGTCGTCGATCCCGACATCGCTCACCGCGAGGATCTCGGCGTAGAGAGCGCAGAGGATTTCCTCGCGGGGGGAGCGGGGGGCTCGTCCGGTGGTGGTGTGGGCGGTGTAGTCGGG
>NZ_JARGEE010000439.1:0-6985 GCF_033794485.1 Streptomyces sp. MB09-02B | reverse complement strand
CCATCCTCGCCAAGGGGCTGCGCCCCTTTGACCCCCAGGCGTCCGTCCGGTGGGGGCTGGTCGCGCAGTTCCCCGCGCCCCTGAAAGGCCTACGGCCATTTCGGGGCGAAAAGCACGGGGCGCAGCCCCTGCTTTTCAGGGGCGCGGGGAACTGCGCGAGAAGCCCCACGCACCCGCAGCCGACGACGCACCCGCGGGCCCGAGTTGCTACTCGGTCCCCTCGGCGGAGACCGACGCCGCGCCCTTGCGGCGTTTGCGGTGGGTGTAGGCGACCACCGCCTCCCACAGGTCGCGGCGGTCGACCTCCGGCCAGGGCTGGTCCGTGAAGTGGAGTTCCGCGTAGTGGGCGTGCCAGGGGAGGAAGTTGGAGGTGCGGATCTCGCCGCTGGTGCGCCAGAGGAGGTCCACGTCCGGCAGGGCGTGGTGCGGCAGGTGCGCCGCGAAGAGCTGTTCGGAGACCCGGGCGGGATCGACCTCCCCCGCGAGCGCGGCGCGGGCCAACGCCGCGCCCGCCTGGGCGAGTTCGGCCCGGCCGCCGTAGTTGACACAGACGTTGAGGGTGAGGCCGGTGCGGTTGCGGGTGGCGTGCTCCTGGGCGCGGAGGACCTCCACCACGTCCTCCGGGAGGCCGTCGGGGGAACCCACCCAGCGCAGGCGTACGTCGTGGTCGAGCAGTTCGCCGTCGAGGAGCTCGGCGCGCATGATCGCGAAGAGCTTGGAGACCTCGTCGGGCGACCGCTTCCAGTTCTCGGTGGAGAAGGCGTACACCGTCAGATGGGCGAGGCCGATCTCCAGCGCGCCCTGGACGACGTCGCGCAGGGCAACCGCTCCGGCCCGGTGACCCTCGTCGCGGGGCAGCCCAAGGCCGGTGGCCCAGCGTCCGTTGCCGTCCATGACGATCGCCACGTGCTGGGGCAGGTGCGCCTCGGCTATGGCCGGCGGGCGGACGCCGTCGCGGTGCGGGCGCGGCGGCAGCGGCGGTTCGGCGACGCGTGTGACGAGCCGTTCGGGGCCGGTGAGCGTGAGCGATGCCGAGCCGTCGTCGGTGGCGCCGGGCGTCGGCGCGCCCCCGGCCGTGCGCACCGGGGTCTCGTCCCTGCCGGGCGGCAGCGTCAGCCGCCACACCACCGCGGCCCGTGCCCGGGCCGGGCCGACGATCCGCCACTCGGTGTGGCGGGGGACGCGTACCGGCCGGTGCAGGACGGCCGAACCGGACCGCTCGATCGCGTCCAGCTCCGCGCCGAAGAGTTCGACAGCGGTGTCGAGCACGATGGCGGGGCCCAGCGGCAGCGTGTTCCGCAGCGCCCGGCGGGAACTCTCCAGCCACTGCCGGGCCTGGTCGACGAGATGCGCGACCAGCCGCCGTACGGCCGGGGTCCACGCGCGGGAGATCAGCTCGTCCCGGGTCACGCCGTGGCGGTCGAGGACCTCGGCGGGGAACCACACCTGCCCCGCGTCGATGTCCTCGGGGAGGTCGCGGAGCATGTCGGCGAGGAACAGACCGTCCACGAACCGGGTGAAGCCCGGGAGGTCGCGGAGCCGGACGGGGACGGGCAGTCCGGAGCGGACCAGCATCCGCATCAGCTGTTCGGGCCAGCTGACGTTCTGGGCGTGGGCCCGCTCCCGCCACTCCTGCCAGGTCGCGACGCCCTCGCGGGCCTCGTCCCCCTGGACGGCGTCCAGGGCGCCCAGCAGATCCCCGGGGTCGAGCCCCCAGTGCCAGACCGCGTCGGTCAGCGCGAGCCGTACCGGGTCGTCACTGCCGCCGCTCGCGAGGTCGGCCTCCAGCGCCGTCCGCCACTCCTGGAGCCGCCTGCTGCGCTCCTGCGGAGTGCCCTCGGTGGAGTCGAGCAGGTCGTCGGCGGAGGCGAGGGCGGCGTACAGGGCCCAGCAGGCGGGGCGCACCGTCGGCGGCATCAGCTGCATCAGCGCGTACTCGGTGGGCCGGGTCGTGCGGACCAGGCGGCGGCACTCGTCGTACGCGGCGTCGAGGACCGATCGCTCTCGCCCGGACCGCGTTCCGGATCCGGCCGCGGACCGCGTTCCGAACCGCGTGGTGGTGCGACGCATGGGAAACCCCACATACCTTCGACTGGGACCGATGGGACCGACTCGGGTGACAGCGGTCGCCTGCGATCGGCTGCGATCGCTGTCCCCCCGAGCACCGCCGGAACCTCTCGAACGCGGAACACGGCCACGCCTGCTCGCGACATTATCAGCCGCAATGTCACGGGCGCGGGCGCGGGTCCGCCCGCCACGGACGAGGGCCTGTCGGGCAGGCCCTGGGTCCGTCCGCGGCGGGCGTCGCTCTCACAGCCGGGGGTCGACCGGCTCCGACTCCAGAGCCAGTACCCCGAACACCGCCTCGTGCACCCGCCACAGCGGCTCCCCCTCGGCGAGCCGATCCAGGGCCTCCAGACCCAGGGCGTACTCGCGCAGGGCGAGGGACCGCTTGTGGTTGAGGAACCGGCCGCGCAGCCGGGCGAGGTTCTCCGGGCGGGTGTACTCCGGGCCGTAGATGATCCGCAGGTACTCCCGGCCCCGGCACTTGATGCCCGGCTGGACCAGCCGTCCCTGTGTGCTGCGCACGACCGCCCCGACCGGCTTGACGACCATGCCCTCTCCGCCCCGGCCGGTCATCTCCAGCCACCAGTCGATGCCCGCGCGCACCGAGGCCTCGTCGCCGGTGTCGACGAAGAGGCGCCGGGTGGTCTGCAGCAGGCCGCTGACGTCGTACTCGACGAGCCGGTCGAGGAGCGCCAACTGCTCGTCGTGCGGGAGCGCGGCGAGGCTGCGGCCCTGGACCGCGAGGATCTGGAAGGGGGCGAGCCGGACGCCGTCCAGGCCCTCGGTGGGCCAGCAGTAGCGCCGGTAGGCCTCCGTGAACGCGGCCGCGTCGGCGGCGCGCTCGCGCTGCCTGCCCAGCAGGTCGCCCACGTCGACGCCGCGTGCCGCCGCGCCCTCCAGGGCGGACAGCGCGCCCGGGAACACCGCGCCGGAGGCGGCGCCCACGGCCGCGTACTGGGTGCGCAGCAGCCCGGACGCCTTCAGCGACCAGGGCATCAGCTCGGCGTCCAACAGCAGCCAGTCGGTGTCGAGTTCGTCCCAGAGGCCGGCCGACGTGACGGCCTCGCGGATCCGGGCGAGGACCAGCTCGGTGCGCGCCTCGTCGTCGAAGAACGGGCGGCCGGTACGGGTGTAGAGGGAGCCGGTGGGCCCTTCGACGCCGAAGCGGGCGCGGGCCGCGTCCGCGTCACGGCAGACCAGGACGACTGCCCGCGACCCCATGTGCTTCTCCTCGCACACGACCCGCGCGACACCGTCCTCCTTGTACTGCGCGAACGCCTCCGCCGGGTGCTCCAGGTAGCCCTCGACGTGCGAGGTCGCGGTCGGCGCCATGGTCGGCGGCAGGTACGGCAGCAGCCGCGGGTCGACCGCGAAGCGGCTCATGACCTCCAGGGCGGCGGCCGCGTTCTCCTCGCGGACCGACACCCGGCCGGCATGCCGGGTCTCGACGACCCGGCGGCCGTGCACGTCCGCCAGGTCCAGCGGCCGGCCCTCGTGCCCGCCGGGCGCCTCGGAGGCCAGCGGCCTGGCCGGCTCGTACCAGACCTTCTCGGCCGGTACGTCGACGAGTTCGCGCTCCGGCCAGCGCAGCGCGGTGAGCCTGCCGCCGAAGACGGCGCCCGTGTCGAGGCAGATGGTGTTGTTCAGCCAGGTGGCGGTGGGCACCGGGGTGTGGCCGTAGACCACGGCCGCGCGGCCCCGGTAGTCCTCCGCCCACGGGTAGCGCACGGGCAGGCCGAACTCGTCGGTCTCGCCGGTGGTGTCGCCGTACAGGGCGTGGCTGCGGACCCGGCCGGAGGTGCGGCCGTGGTACTTCTCCGGCAGACCGGCGTGACAGACGACCAGCTTGCCGCCGTCGAGGACGTAGTGGCTGACGAGCCCGTCGATGAACTCGCGTATCTGCTTCTTGAACTCCTCGCTCTCGCCCTCCATCTGCTCGATGGTCTCGGCGAGTCCGTGGGTGTGCTGGACGTTGCGGCCCTTCAGGTAACGGCCGTACTTGTTCTCGTGGTTGCCGGGCACGCAGAGCGCGTTGCCGGAGCCGACCATCGACATCACGCGGCGCAGCACGCCCGGGCTGTCCGGGCCCCGGTCGACGAGGTCGCCGACGAAGACGGCCGTCCGGCCGTCCGGGTGGACGCCGTCGACGTAGCCCAGCTTGCCGAGCAGTGCCTCCAGTTCGCTCGCGCAACCGTGGATGTCGCCGACGATGTCGAACGGGCCGGTGAGGTGGGTGAGGTCGTTGAAGCGCTTCTCGGTGACGATCGTCGCGTGGTCGATCTCCTCGACGCCCCGCAGGACGTGCACCTTGCGGAAGCCCTCGCGCTCCAGGTGCCTGAGGGAGCGGCGGAGTTCGCGGGTGTGGCGCTGGATGACGCGGCGCGGCATGTCGGCGCGGTCGGTGCGGGCCGCGTTGCGCGCGGCGCACACCTCCTCAGGTACGTCGAGCACGATGGCGATCGGCAACACGTCGTGCTTGCGGGCCAGTTCGATCAGCTGCCTGCGGGACTCCTGCTGCACGCTGGTCGCGTCGACGACGGTGCGGCGGCCGGCCGCGAGGCGCTTGCCGGCGATGTAGTGGAGGACGTCGAAGGCGTCCTTCGTCGCGCTCTGGTCGTTCTCGTCGTCCGAGACCAGGCCCCGGCAGAAGTCGGACGAGATGATCTCGGTGGGCTTGAAGTGGCGCCGGGCGAACGTGGACTTGCCCGAGCCGGAGGCGCCGATCAGGACGACGAGGGAAAGGTCGGTGACGGGCAGGGTGCGCCCCTTGCCCGTCTGCTGGGTGGTCTCGCTCATGCTGCCTTCGCCTCCTTCTCGTCGGTCCTGTCGGTGTCGCGCTGCTGGAACACGCCCATCTGGGTGGGCGGCCCCACCTCCGGGTCGTCGGGCCCGATGGGGACGAACTCGACGTCGTAGCCGTGCCGTTCGGCCACCGTGGTCGCCCAGGTGCGGAACTCCTCACGGGTCCACTCGAAGCGGTGGTCGCCGTGCCGGGCGTGTCCGGCGGGGAGGGACTCCCAGCGGACGTTGTACTCGACGTTCGGGGTGGTCACGAGGACGGTGCGGGGGCGAGCCGAGCCGAACACCGCGTACTCCAGGGCCGGCAGTCGGGGCAGGTCGAGGTGTTCGATGACCTCGGAGAGCACGGCGGCGTCGTAGCCTTTGAGTCGTTTGTCGGTGTAGGCGAGCGAGCTCTGGAAGAGCTGGACGCGGGAGGCCTGGCGCTCGCCCATGCGGTCGAGCTTGAGGCGGCGGGAGGCGATGGTGAGCGCGCGCATCGACACGTCCGTCCCGACGATCTCGGTGAAGCGGACGTCCTTGAGCAGCGCCTGCACCAACTGGCCCTGGCCGCAGCCCAGGTCGAGGACGCGGGCGGCCCCGGAGTCCTTGAGCGCGGCGATGATCGCGTCCCGGCGCTGCACGACGAGCGGCGTCGGCTTCTCCTCGGCCTCGTCGTCCGCTGGCTCCTCGACGGCGTTGTCGATGTCCTCGACCTCGCTGTCGTCGGCCTCGGCCAGCCGTACGAGTTCCAGGCGCTCCATGGCCTGCCGGGTCAGCGACCAGCGGCGGGAGAGGTAGCGGCTGGTGATCAGCTTGTGCTCGGGGTGGCCCGGGAGCCAGCCCTCGCCGACGCGCAGCAGCTTGTCGACCTCGTCGGACGACACCCAGTAGTGCTTGGCGTCGTCGAGAACCGGCAGCAGCACGTACAGGTGACGCAGCGCCTCGGCGAGGGTCAGCGACTCCGACTCCAGGACGAGCCGCACGTAGCGGGAGGCACCCCACTCGGGGAACTGGGTGTCCAGCGGCACCTCCTCGGCGGTGACGGTCCAGCCGAGCGGCGCGAAGAGCGCGGCGACGAGGTCGGGGCCGCCGCGGGCGGGCAGGGCCGGTATCTCGACGCGCAGCGGGCGGACCTGTGCCGGGAGGTCGGGGCGGGCCTTGCACTGGCCGCGCACGGCACTGGAGAAGACGTCGTTCAGCGCGACGGCGAGCAGGGAGGAGGCCGCGTACGGGCGGTCGTTGACGTACTGGGCGAGCGCCGCGTCGGGGGCCCCGCCGCGGCCCTTGCCCTTGCCCCTTCTGACGAGTGCCACCGCGTCCACCTCCAGCAGCAGCGCGGCCGTGCACCGCTCGACGTCCGCCTCGGGGTAGAGGACGTGCGCCGTGCCGTAGGAGGTGGAGAACGCCTGCGATTTGTCGGGATGCTTGTGCAGCAGGAAACCGAGATCGGTCGCGGGGCGCTCTGGGGTGCCGGTGGTACTGATCGTCAGGAACACAGTGGGGTTGCCTCGTCGTGGGTGTCTGGATGGACGCCCAACGTACAGCGAAGGTTCGGGGCGCACTCAGGCATTTTCGCCGGAGGGCTGTCCCCGCGTCAGGGCAGTTCGGTGACTCCGGGGAAGAAGTAGTGGTCCGCGAAGGTGGTGACGCCCGACCGGACCATCTCCGCACAGGCCAGCAGCGCACCGGCCCGCACGTCCTCGGCGGTCGGATTGGACTCCATCGGCCAGACGCGGTCGTTGAACCACCCCTCGACCGTCACGTCCTCGGCCGCGCCCCGCATCAGCACCATCGGGCTGTGCGTGTGCGCGTTCACCAGCCCGGGCAGGGCCAGCAGCCCCCGCCCGTCGACCACCTCGGTGCCCGGCTCCTCCGGCCGCTCCGCTCCCGTGGGCCGGACGTCCACGATGACGCCGTCCGCGACCACGATGTCCCGCCCGGGCAGGACGTCGCACTCGCCCTCCACGGGGACGCGCAGCACGTCACAGCCGCGCACCAGGAGGGGGTGGCGGGTGACGGAAGGGGACGTTCTGTCGCTCATGCGGCACAAGCTGGATATCCAAAACGTTTTGCACAACAACAAGACGCTTCGGATATCGGAACGGCCCCGGGATCGTTGGGGGCCGTTCCGATATCC
>NZ_JARGEE010000438.1:0-7001 GCF_033794485.1 Streptomyces sp. MB09-02B | reverse complement strand
CACCAGACCCATCCGGACCCCCCGCCCACCGGAACATCCCCCACAGCGAACGTCCTTCTCCCCGCTGAGTTCCGCACCCCGAGACGAGTTGGAGCACCCATGCCCCAGCACGTGCCGTTCTCGCTGGTCGAGGTGTTTCCGCGCCTGTACCAGCACCGTTCGGCAGGCCCCCCACAGCCGCGCCGGATCGTCTTTCTCGCCCGCCGTGACCTCGGTAATCCGGCGGCGGGGGGCTCCGAGCTCCTCGTCGACCGGCTCGCCGACGGACTGACCCGACTCGGCCATCAGGTCACCCTGGTGTGCGGCGGCCCGGCGGCCTACCGCGACTACCGGGTCGTCTCCGCCGGCGGCGACCTGAGCCACCATCTGCGCGCCAAGTCGACCTTCGCCCGGCAGGTCGGCGACTGCGACCTCCTGGTCGAGGTGTGCAACGGCATGCCCTACCTCGCGCCGCTCTGGCACCACGGCCCGACGATGTGCCTGGTCAACCATGTGCACACGGATCTGTGGAAGCAGCGGTTCGGCGGCCCGCTGGCGCCCGCCGCCCGGCTCGGCCGAAGACTCGAACACTGGTCGCTGACGGCCGCACAGCGCCGGAACCTGCTGGTCGCCGTCTCCTCGTCCACGGCCACCGCGCTCCGCTCGATCGGTGTGGAGCGGGAGCGGATACGGGTCGTGCACAACGGCGTCGAGGAGCCGGGGCCGCGTGCCGACCGCTCGCCCGAACCGCTGTTCGTGGCGGTGGGCAGGCTGGTCGAGTACAAGCGGATCGATCTGCTGCTACGGCTCTGGGAACGCGTGCGGCCGGTCACGGGCGGACGGCTCGTGATCGTCGGCGACGGGCCCGAGCGGGCGCGGTTGGAGGCGATGGCCGGGGCCGGTGTCGAGTTCGCCGGGCACGTCTCCGAGGAGGAGAAGCACCGGCTGCTGTGCGCGGCCTGGCTGCTGCTGCACCCGTCCTCGGTGGAGGGGTGGGGGCTGGTCGTGACGGAGGCCGCCGTGCGGGAGACCCCGTCGGTCGCCTTCGACGTACCCGGGCTGCGGGACTCCGTGGTGGACGGGGAGACCGGGGTGCTCGCCCGGGGTGAGTCGTCGTTCGCGGCGGCCTGGTGTGCGCTGGCGTTGTCGACCGATCGGCGGGTGCTGATGGGGAAGGCGGCGCGGGAGCGCGCCGCGCACTATCGGTGGGGGCACACGGTTCGGCAGTTCCGGGCGGTGGCTGCGGAGGCGGTGCGGGGTTGGACGCCTTGAGCGCCAAAGGGGGTGCCTCGACCGGCCGTCGGCGGCTGCGGGTTGTTCGTGGCTTGTCGCGCCCACGCGGCGGAGCCGCACATGTCACAGCCCCGCGCCCCTTGGGAAGCGGTGGTTTCAAGGACCCCTCCTTTCGGCGCTCCCTCACCCTCTTCCGGGCCTTCATGCGGGAGCAGGACGATCCCGAGTACTGCTACTCCCTGCTCGCCCGTGACGCCGTCGATCAGGTGGAGGCGTACGGCGGGCGGTCCGTCGACGGGCTCACCGTGGTCGATGTGGGCGGCGGGAGCGGGTACTTCACCGAGGAGTTCCGGCGACGTGGGGCGCAAGCGTTTCTCTTCGAGCCGGACTTACGGGAGTTGGGGACGAAGCCGCCCGACGGGGCCGTCGTCGCCGACGGGTATCTGCTGCCCCTCGCCGACGGGGTCGCCGACGTCACCTTCACCTCCAACGTGCTGGAGCACGTCGCCGATCCGCCGACCTTCATCAGTGAGCTCGTACGGGTCACCCGGCCCGGCGGGCTGATCTACGTGTCGTTCACGAACTGGCTGTCCCCGTGGGGCGGGCACGAGTGGGCGCCCTGGCACTACCTGGGGGCGGAGCGGGCACGGGCCCGCTATCGGCGCCGTACGGGCAAGGACGCCAAACACACCCTCGGCGAGAACCTCTTCGCCGTGCACATCGGACGCACTCTGCGGCAGGTGCGCGACCGGGACGACGTGACGGTCGTGTCGGCGCGCTCCCGCTACTGGCCGTTCCTCGCGGAGACCGTCGTGAAAGCGCCGGGACTGCGTGAGTTCGCCACCTGGAACCTCCTCCTCATCCTCCGGCGGTGTCCACCATGACGAGCACGGTCCAGGCTCCACCCCCCGCGCCGGTACGGCCCGCGGGCACGACCGAGGGACCCCCCGAGGGCCCTCGGTCGCGGCGCTGGCTGCTGGGATTCTGGGCCGTGGTGTTCGTCCTGCTGGTCGCCGCCCAACCGGGACGGCAGACCTTCGACACCAAGCTCGGCGTCACCACCGACCCCTGGCAGTTCGTCTCCGACCTCGGTCAGCTGTGGCACGACCGGGGCGGGTTCGGCGGCATCGCGGACCAGTACGTCGGTTACCTGTGGCCGATGCTGCCGTACTACGGGCTGACCGATCTGGTCGCGCTGCCGGTGTGGCTGGCGGAGCGGCTGTGGCTGTCGCTGATCGTGTCGGTGGCCTTCTGGGGTGCGCTCCGGCTGGCGGAGCGGCTGGGTGTCGGGAGCTCCGCGTCCCGCCTGCTGGCCGCCGGCGCCTACGCGCTCTGGCCCTTGTTCACCACGGTCGTGGGATCCACCTCGGCCGCCGCGCTGCCCGGGGCGTTCCTGCCGTGGGTGCTGCTGCCGCTGACGAACGAGCGGTACAGCGCGCGGGTGGCGGCCCTGCGGTCGGCGCTGGTCATCCCCTTCATGGGCGGTGTCAACGCCACCGCGACCCTGGCCTCGCTGCTGCCCGTCGGGCTGTACCTGCTCACCCGGACACCGGGACCCAGACAGCGGAGGATGATCGCCTGGTGGGTGCCGGGGGTGATCCTGGCGACCGCCTGGTGGGTGGTGCCTCTGCTGCTGCTCGGCTTCTACGGCGAGAACTTCCTTCCGTACGTGGAGAGTTCACAGACCACGACGGCCACGATGTCCGCCACCGAGGCGCTGCGGGGCGCCGGGAACTGGGTGGCGTATCTGAACTTCGGTGAGCCCTGGCTGCCGGCCGGCTGGTCCGTCGCCGCCTCCGTGCTCGTGATCCTGTCGTCGGCGCTGGCGGCGGGGCTGGGTCTCGCCGGGCTCGCGCGACGGGACATGCCCGAGCGGCGGTGGCTGGTGCTGACCGTGCTGGTCGTCGCGCTGGTCACGCTCGCCGGGTACGGCGGTGTGTTCGGGGCGCCCTTCCACGGGGTGGTCCAGGACTGGCTGAACGGGGGCCTCGCGCCCTTCCGGAACATCTACAAGTTCCAGACCGGGCTGGCCCTCGCGCTCGTGCTGGGGCTCGCGCATCTGGTGGGGGTGGCCACGCAGGCGCACGGGGCCCGCCCGGTGCGGGGGCGGCGCTTCGCCCCGCTGATCGCCGCCGTGCTCGTCGTACCCGGGCTGCTGTGGCCGTACCTCAACGGCTCTGTGCTGCAACCCGGTTCGTTCCGCGAGCTGCCCAAGTACTGGCAGGCGACGGCCGATTGGCTGGAGAAGTACTCGCCGGACTCGCGGGCGCTGGTCGTGCCGGCCACCGCGCACGGCATCCACACCTGGGGCACCACCGTCGACCAGCCCCTCGACGTGCTCGCCGAGTCCCGCTGGGCGCAGCGCGACTACGTGCCGTTCGGCACGCCCGGCAACCGGCGCGCGATGGACGCCGTCGAGCAGGCGCTGCTCACGGGCGCCGAAGTGCCGGGTCTCGCCGACTACTTGAGCCGGGCGGGCCTCTACTACGTCGTCGTCCGCAACGACCTGGATCCCGACCAGATCGGTGCCGTACCGACCACGACCGTGAAGCGGACGCTGGAGCAGTCGGGGTACGAGCGGGTCACCGGGCTCGGGCCGGTCATGACCGGCGGACGGATCGCCGAGGACACCCCGCTGCAGGTCGAGGGCCTGTACGCGCGGCAGCGGGCCGTGGAGATCTACCGGCCCGCCGAGGACGTGCCGCGTCCCGGGCAGGCCGGGCTGAAGGCGATCGCGGACACGGCCGTCGTCTCCGGCGGGCCCGAGTCGCTGCTGCCGCTGGCCGCCGACCCGGAGCTGCGCGACCGGGCCACCGTGCTGACCGGCGACAACCATCCCGGCCTCGGCACCCCGGCCGTCCAGGTGATCGGTGACGGACTGCGCCGGGCGGACACCCGGTTCGGCCTGGTCAACGCCAACACGTCGTACACGTACACGGCGGACGAGCGGAACCCGAGCGGGAGCGTGCAGGACGCCGGTGAGCAGCCGAAGCAGATCCTGCCGGTGTCGGGGCTCGACCATCAGACGGTGGCCGAGCTGCGCGGCGCCAAGTCGGTGACCGCGTCGACGAGCGGCAACTGGCTGTTCCATCTACCTCAGTACGACCCGGTGAACGCCTTCGACGGCGACCGGGACACCGCCTGGGCGGAGGGCGCGGCCGGGTCGGCGAACGGGCAGTGGCTGCGGATCGACTTCGACGGCGGCCAGGACATCCCGGAGACGTTCGAGGTCACCCCGCTGCCGCAGGACGGGGTGCGGTCGGCGCCGACCCGGATCAAGGTGGAGACCGAGCGTGGCTCGCGCTCCACGAACCTCCAGCCGGACGGCTCCACGCAGACCGTCAACGCCCGTCCCGGCGAGACGCGTTGGCTGAAGATCACGATTCTCGACTCGGCGGAGCGGCACACCGGGCTCGTCGGCGCGGGCTTCGCCGAGGTCGACATCCCGGGCGTCAAGGTCACCCGCATGCTGCGGCTGCCGACCGACGCTCAGAACCCCGAGGGCACGGCCGCCTCGGCCGAGGTGGTGTCGCTGGCGCGGGCCGCCGACCCCACCGGCCTCTCCCCCACGGGCACCGAGCCCGGCCTGCACCGCACCTTCGCCACCAGCACGGCGGGCACGTACGAGATGAAGGCGACGGCCGTCCCCGTGCCGGGCGACGAGCTGGACAAGCTGCTGTACGAGGTCGCCCCCGACCAGCAGACCCGGATGACGGCGACCGCCGACTCCACCGCCTCGCTCGGTGCCGGGCTGTCGCCCCGCAACCTCACCGACGGTGACCTGACCACGGCGTGGATCGCGGGCGACGAGCCGACGATCCACCTCAGCTGGAAGGACAAGTGGCCGGTCGGCTCGCTCGTCCTGGCCCCGGCGGGCGGGCTGTCGGCCCGGCCGACCCAGGTCGAGATCAGCTCCCCGGACGGAGCCGTGATCGCCGCTGTCGACGAGAACGGCTGGGTGCGCTTCGACCCGATCAACACCGACCAGCTCGACATCACGGTCACCGAGACGGCCCCCATGACCGTCCACAACCCCGTCGCCGACGACGACCTGCAACTCCCGGTCGGACTCACGGAGGCGTACGTCCCGGCCCTCGACCAGTACCGCACACCGCAGCCCGCCCCGACCCGGGACTTCGAGCTGCCGTGCGGCGAGGGCCCGACGGTCGAGGTCGACGGGACGCTGTACGAGACGAGCGCGCGGGGGACCGTACGGGACCTGGTGGAGCGCCGGCCGATCGATCTGACGCTTTGTCAGGACGGGCGCGCGGGCGGCGGGTTGGAGCTCGACGCCGCCGACCGGCACACCTTCGAGTCCGAGGACTCGGGCGCGCTGGCCGTCACGACCGTGACGCTCACCCGGGGCACGGTCACCGAACCCGCCGTCTCCGGGCGGGACCTGGGCATACGGGACTGGCTCGGCGACCGCCGCGCGGTCACCGTCGGCGACGGCGCGGCCTCCTACCTGACGACGTACGAGAACTTCAACGACGGCTGGAAGGCCACGCTGAACGGCCGCGAACTGACCCCGGTCAGGCTCGACGGCTGGCAGCAGGGCTGGCGCGTCCCCGGCGGCGCCGGCGGCACGGTCAAGCTGTCGTACGAGCCGTCCGTGACGTACGAGGCGGGGCTGATCGGCGCGGGCGTCGGCCTGGTGGCCCTCATCGGGTTGGCCCTCTGGCGCCGGCAGGAGCCCAACCCCGACGGACCGCAGCCCACGCCGCCGGGCCCCGGCCTCTGGCTCGGCACGGTCGCGCTCACCCTCGTCGGCATCGTCATCGCGGGCTTCTTCGCCCTCCTCGTCCCGCTGCTGGCCCTCCTCGCCTGGAAACGGCACACCCTGCTCGTGCCGATCGCCTTCTTGGCGCTCGCGGGCGCGGGGGTCGCCGCCGCGTCCGGGGCGGGCGAGCCGGTCGCGGCCGACGTGGGCGCGTTCGGGCCGGTGGCCCAACTCCTCGCGCTCATCGGCCTGTTCGCGGCGCTGGTGAGCGTGGGCTCGGATGTCGCGACCGCGCCGGAACGGCCCGGTGCCACACGGGAGTTCGAGCGCCCGCCGGGGGCGGAGGCACCGATGGAGCCGTTGCCGCAGCGGCGACGCGTGGGCAAGAAGCTGAACGGCGGGCCCGGCGGCGCGGAAGGGGGAGGCGGCGGATCGGTCGCGAGTCCGACGATCTCGGCGCGCGGGCCGGGCGCCCCGCAGCAGGACCCCGACACCCCGACCCGCCGTATCCCCCTCACCAAGCCGAAGTTCCGGGCGACTCCGCCGGAGGACCAGGGCGGTACGGGAAGGGGGGAGCCGGGATGACGGCGCTGGACCGGCCCGCGCGGGACGAGGCCGCGCCGGGGCCCGTGCGGATCCCCTTCCCGGTGGTGGACGAGGTGTCCCGCCACTGCCTCCAGGAGGAGGAGCCCGAGACCGTCCACATCGAGGTCCACCTCCCCGGCCGGCTCGACCCCGACCGCCTGCGCACGGCCTTCGTCGCCGCGCTGCACCGCCACCCCCGCATCCTCATGCGCGAGGCCCCGGGCCACTGGTACCGGCGCCGCTACGAGTGGGAGCTGACGGAGGAGCCGGAGGTGGAGGTGGTGACCTTCCTGCCGGCCGGGCCGCACGCGTTGCGGGACGCGCGGACGAGAGCGCTGATCGAAGCGCCCCCGCTGACGTTGTCCCCACCGATCCGCCTGGAGGTGGTGGAGGGCGCGGGCCCGGCGGTCGGCAGCGAGGCCTCGGACGCGGTAGGCCTGGCCACGGGCGGTCGCGCCGCAGCAACCGCCCGCCCTCCCTCGGC
>NZ_JARGEE010000437.1:0-7018 GCF_033794485.1 Streptomyces sp. MB09-02B | reverse complement strand
GGGCCGGGGTGTGGGCCAGGCCGGCGAACTTGTCCGCGCCGCTCACCGCGAAGCGCCGACACAACTCGCCCTGGTCCGCGCCGAGTACGTTCACGCAGAACACGCCCGCGCGGGCGATCCGGGGCCAGGTCGTCGACGTACGGCCGACCATGAAGACCACGAGGGGCGGGTCCAGGGAGAGCGCGGAGAAGGACTGGCAGGCGAAGCCGGCGGGGCGGTCGGCAGGACGGTCGTCGGGGTCTCCTTCGGCGGCCTCACCGGCGTGCGCGGTGGTGCGCTCATCGGCGTGCGTGGTGGTGCGCTCACCGGCGTGCGTGGTGGCGCGCTCGTGTGCGTCGGAGTCGTCGGCCGTCGGGCCTCCCGGCCCTCCCGGCCCTCCCGGGGCCGTGATCACTGTGACGCCCGTCGCGAAGTTCCCCAGGACGCGGCGGAACTCGGCCTGGTCGACCGGCGCCCGCTCGTGCTCGCCGACGCAGCGCAGGTCGGGGCGGGGCAGGGCGTCGACGACCGGTGGCGCGCTCGTCGTTCCACGGCCCCTGTCCGCCGGAGCCGCTCTCAGATAGCGGACGGCGGCGGCCGCCATTCCCGCGTGTCCCATCACGTGAGTCATTAGAGCTGACGGTCCGTCAGAAGTGAAGGCTCGTGCCGTGCCTGCCGTACCTGCCGTACCCGTGCCTGCCGAGCCGCAACTCGGTCGTCAGCGGCCCTCGTAACGCGGTGTCCGTCGTTCCACGAAGCTCGCCACGCCCTCCCGGGCGTCGGCCGTCGCCATGTTGATCTCCTGGGCGGCGGCCTCGGCGGCGAAGGCGGTGGCGCGGTCGGTGTCGAGGGAGGTGTTGACCAAGTGTTTGGCCGAAGCCAGGGCGCGGGTCGGACCGGCGGCCAGACGTTCCGCCCACGCGCGTGCCGTCTTCTCCAGGTCCTGTGCGGGGACGACACGGTTGGCGAGGCCGAGGCGCTCCGCGTCGGCGGCGGACAGTGCGTCGCCGAAGAACATCAGCTCCTTCGCCCGGTGCGGGCCGATGAGACGGGGGAGCAGATACGCGCCGCCGCCGTCGGGGACCAGGCCGCGCCGGACGAACACCTCGATGAAACGGGCCTCTTCGGCCGCCAGGACCAGGTCGCAGGCGAGGGCCAGGTGCGCGCCGATACCGGCCGCGGTGCCGTTCACCGCCGCGATCACCGGTTTCTCGCAGTCGAGTACGGCCGCGATGAGGCGCTGGGCGCCGAGCCGGATGACGCGCGCCACGTCACCGGGCACCCGCTCCCCGCCGTCCGTCGCCGTGCTTCGCAGATCCGCGCCCGCGCAGAAGCCGCGGCCCGTGGCCGTGATCACCACCGCGCGCACGGCGGGGTCGGCGGAGGCCTCGGAGAGGAGTTGGATGAGGCGTTCTCGCTGGTCAGGGGTGATGGCGTTCATCGCCTCGGGGCGGTTGAGAGTGATCCACGAGACGGCGTTGTCAGTGGCGTGCAGTATCAATGAGTCACGGGATTTTTCGGGATGTTCAAGGGGGGAAGCGGACATGTGGGTGCTCCGATTCTTACGAGGAGTGATGGTGGTCCTGCGTGTGTGGGGTGCCGTCCTCGCGCGTCGGCGCTCAGCGGCACACCGCCAGCGCGTCCAGGGCCACCGCCCCCTGCCCCCTCGGCAGCACCATCAGGGGGTTGATGTCCAGCTCCGCTATCTGGTCCCCGAGTTCGAGCGCCATGCGCTGCACACGGAGCACGACCTCCACGAGGGCGTCCACGTCGGACGGGGGAGCCCCGCGCACCCCGTCCAGCAGGGCCCGCCCGCGCAGTTCGGCGAGCATGGCGTGGGCCTGGTCCTCACCGAAGGGCGGCACGCGTACGGCGGAGTCGCGGAGCACCTCCACGAGGACGCCGCCGAGTCCCACCGTGACCGTGGGCCCGAAGAGGTCGTCGTGGGTGACACCCACGACCACCTCCACGCCCCGCTCCACCATCTGGCACACCAGCACCCCGTCGAGGGAGACGTCCTCGTAGTGGGCGATGTCGGTGAGTTCGCGATAGGCGTCGCGGATCTGGCTCGCGGAGGTCAGACCGATCTTCACCAGGCCGAGCTCCGTCTTGTGGGCGATGCTCGCGCCGGACGCCTTCATCACCACCGGGTAGCCGACCAGGCTCGCCGCGCGTACGGCCGCCGCCGCGCTGGTCACCAACTGCTCGCGCGGCACGCGAATGCCGTACGCCCGCAGCAACTGCTTGGCCGCGTGCTCGCTCAACTGCTGCCCCGGCCGCATCAGTGCCTGTGCCTTGCGGAAGGAGGGCGAGGGGGAGCGGGGTGCCTCGTCGAAGGGAGAGCGGTAGGCGGCGGTGAAGCGGGAGTGGTCGAGGTGGGCGCGGACGGCCGTGATGCAGTTGGCGAAGGTACGGAAGGTCGCCACCCGGGACGACCCGAGCAGCGTCTCGCGGTATGCGGCCTCGGTGCCCACCGGCGACCCCCACACCACGCACACCAGCTTGTCCGTTCGCTCCGCCGCCGCCACCAGGTCCTGGGCGAGCTTGTCGCTCATGGGAGGGAAGGGGCCGGTGATGGGGCAGATCAGCACGCCCACCTCAGGGTCGTCGAGGATCGCGTCGAGGATGCGGGGGCCGCGCCAGTCGCCCACGGGGTGGCCGCCGTTGTCGACGGGGTTGGCGACGCTCAGATAGTCGGGGATCCACTGGTGCAGCTCGGCCTGCTTGGCCTCGGACAGCGTGGGGAGGGGCAGGCCGGCCTCGGTGGCCAGGTCGGCGAAGTGCGCGCCCGTGCCGCCCGAGATCGAATAGACGACGACGCCTTCGGGCCTCGGCAGGTCCGACCTCGGCGCGGTTGATCCTGGCGAGGCCGGCCCCGGGAGGCGCGGTCGCCGGGCCCGGGCCAACAGGGTTGCCGTGTCCTGGAGTTCGTCGAGCCCGTCGACGCGGATCACTCCGTACTGCCGCATCGCCGCGTCGACGACCGCGTCCGCGCCGGTGAGTTTGCCGGTGTGGGAGGCGGCGGTGCGGGCGCCGGTCTCGGTGCGGCCGACCTTGACGGCGACGACGGGGACACCGCGCCGGGCGGCCCGGTCGGCGGCGAGGAGGAAGGCGCGGCCGTCCTTGAGGCCCTCGACGTACGCGGCGATGGCGCCCACTTCGGGGCGTTCGGCGAAGTAGGAGATGAAGTCGGCGGTCTCCAGGTCGGCCTCGTTGCCGGTGGGGGCCCAGTGGGAGAGGCGGATGCCGAGTTCCTGGAGGGAGAAGACGGGGCGGCCCTGGTGGCCGGACTGGGTGATCAGCGCGATCGCCGGGCCGTCGAGGTCGTCGCGGAAGTGCTCGAAGGCGTTGAGGTTGGTGTTGGGGCCGAGCAGCCGCAGACCGTCGGCCCGGGCGACGGCGGCGGCGAGCCGCTCCTGGGCGGCGGCACCCTCCGCGCCGGTCTCGGCGAAACCGGAGGCGAAGGCGACGGCGAACTTCACCTTGGCCTCGGCCAGTTCGCCGATCACGGGGAGGGGGTCGGAGAGGAGCAGTACGGCGAGATCGACCTGTTCGGGCAGGGCGGCGACGGAAGGGGCGCAGGGGATGCCGAAGACCGACGCGCGAGTGGGGTGCACGGGGTGGAGTCGGGCGCCGACGCGCTCGGACCAGGCGAGCAGCTGTCGGGTGATCCCGGTGTTCGGCCGGCCCTCCGTGTCCGAGGCGCCGACGACGGCCACGGACTCCGGGCGGAACAAACGGTCCAGATCGGGGACGTCGGCGTACAGCGGGCGTCCGCTGACGTCGAGGTCTCCGGCCTCGGCGGGCCTGCCGTGGACGACCTGTGCGGGGTGCTCGCCGCACGCGATGGCCCGGGCCCGGCGGGAGTCGGTGGTGAGGGTGCCGTGGGTTGATCCAAGCATCGGTCCGCCCGCTCCTGTGTGACAGCCAATTCAGTGACGTGGTGACGTGGTGACGTTCACGTATCTGACGACACGTCAGATTTCAGACTACTGAACTGACGCTCTGTCAGGAATGGGTGTGCGAGCAAAGTTACGCGGCAGTAAGGAGGTTGTACCCACGCGGGGCGGTGGTCAGACCTGTGGCCGGGTTCGTCCATGAGCGACGACCCGGTCGGGCGGCGTGCGATGCGGGCGGCCCGGTCGGGCGGCGTGCTGTGCGGGCGGGCGGCCCGGTCCGTCAGGGTGTCGTGCGGATGCGTACGGTGATCGCGTCGCGGGTGGCGACCCCGCCGGCCTTCACGACCGCCTTGGCGATCTTCTCGGCGTCGAGGGCGAGTTCGCGGAGCATGCCGCTGATGGGGTTGGTGAAGCCGGTGAAGTACAGGCCGGGGGCGTTCGCGGGGGTGCGGGCGCCGTGCACGACGGGCTTCCCGCGCTCGTCGAGCACGTCGAGGTGGCCGACGAGTCCTTCCAGGGCGCGCCGGTAGCCGGTGGCGGCGATCACGGCGTCGGTCTCGACGCGGGTGCCGTCGCCGAGGGCGACCTTGCCGTCCTCGAACCCCTCGACCGGGCCGACGATCTCGACCTTCCCCTTGCGTACGGCGTCGATGAGGCCGACGTCCTGCACGGGGACGGCGCCCTCGTGCACACGGGAGTAGAGGCCGGTGTCGGGGCGGGCCAGGCCGTGCGCCGACAGGTCCGGCACGCTGAGCTTCGCCATCGGCTTGGCGAGCCGGTCCACGAGGGCGACCGGCAGCCGACGGACGAGGACACCCGTGTACTGGGCCGCCCACCCGGCGGTCGACCGGCGCACGATGTGCGGGGCCGTCCGCACCGCGAGCCGTACGCGCGCCGCCCCGCCCTCTGCGAGGTCGACGGCGATCTCGGCGCCGGTGTTGCCGATGCCGACGACCAGGACGTCACGGCCGGCGAAGGGCTTCGGGTTGCGGTACTCGGCGGCGTGCAGCAGCTCGCCCTGGTACGAGTCCCGGCCGGGCCAGTCGGGAATGTGGGGCGTGTGGTTGTAGCCGGTGGCGACGACGACCGCGCCACCGGTCAGTTCGCGGCCGCCGGTGGCGTGCAGGAGCCAGCCGGTGCCGTCCGCGCCGCGCTCGACGCGGGAGACCTCGACGCCCGTGACGATCTCCAGTTGGTGCACCTCGGCGTACTTCTCCAGGTACCGCACCACGTCGTCCCGCGAGGTCCACCGGCCGAAGCGGCGCGGCATGGGCAGGCCCGGCAGCGCCGACAGCCGCCGGGTCGTGTGCAGGTGCAGCCGGTCGTAGTGCCGCCGCCAGGACGCCCCGACCTTGTCCGACTTCTCCAGCACGACCGCCCGCACGCCCCGGGCCCGCAACGCGTGCGCGACGGCCAGTCCACCGGGTCCGCCGCCGATCACGTAGACGGGGCGGTCGGAGGAGGCAGGGGTCGCGGGTCCCGCGGGTGCACTGGAGTCGGCCATGTGCCTGAGCGTATTCACGCCTTCACTTGTTGGGTCTCGGTCAAGCCCGGAATTGGTTGCGGATTGATCACGGGTGTAGGAGGGGTGGGTGGGGTCTGTGGCGTAGGTCTCCTGGTATGTGGAGGGGAGGTGGCGGAGTATCCGGCTCGCGCCCGGCGTCGGGAGACCGGACCGAGGCCCACGGGACCGGATCATCGCCGTGGCCAGGACCCAGCCGGTGGCGAACCTGCGAGAGCTGGTCCTGGAGTCAGGTCGGCCGCCGAGTGGCTCCACTTATTAGGAGTGCACTCCTAATAATTCGTCGGTGATGGGCGGGCTGCTGGCGAGCACGGCCCCCCTGCGGGGCCGGGCCCAGCTCGAACTCGTCGTACGGCCCTTCGGCTACCGGGCCGCCGCGGAGTTCTGGGGCGTCGCCGATGAGCCCGCCCTCGCGGTCCGACTGCACGCCGTCGTCGGCGGTACGCCCGCGTACCGCCGCCAGTTCCTGGCGGACGACGTCCCCGAGAACCTGCGGGCGTTCGACGACTGGATCCGCCGTACGGTCCTGTCACCGTTCAGTCCGCTCTTCCGGGAAGCGCGTCACCTGCTGGCAGAGGAGGCCGACATCCGGGACACGGCCCTGGACCACTCGGTCCTGGCGGCCGTGGCGCAGGGCAACACGACGCGCGGCGGGATCGCCGGTTACATCGGCCGGAAGTCCGTCGACATCTCGCACCCGCTCAACGTCCTTGAGGACAGTCACCTGCTGGTCCGGGAGGCCGACGTCTTCCGGGCGGGCAAGTCGCAGTACCGCATCGCCGAACCGCTGATCAACTTCTACGAGGCGGTCATGCGTCCCGCCTGGGCCCGGCTGGAGAGTGGTCAGGCCGCGGAGGTGTGGGGGCAGGCGGCCGAGCGGTTCGCGGCGCAGGTGGCCGGACCGCATTTCGAGGCCGTCTGCCGTGAGTATGTGATCGGGCCGGGACGGTCGTTGCTGAGTGCGTCGCTCGGTGAGGTCGGCAGCGGCATCGTGACCGACTCGGCGCAACGCCGGCAGTTGCAGGTGGATGTAGCGGTCGTCGAGCCGGGTTCCGGGGGGCGGAGGCCCTCGGTCGCGCTGCTGGGAGAAGCGAAGTGGGGCACCGTGCTGGGTGTCGGCCATCTGGAGCGGCTGAGCCGGGCCCGCGAACTGCTGACGGGCCGGGGGTTCGACACGACCCGCTGCGGGCTGGCGTTCTTCAGTGCCGCGGGATTCAGTGACGCGCTGCGCGCCGCGGCGGAGCGGGGCGGCGTACTGCTCGTCGGTCTCGACGAGTTGTACGGACGGGCCATGCCGATCGGGTACGTGCCCTGAGGCACGGGACGGACGGGACTTCGTGGACGCGGACCGGGGCCTGTCCGCCGGTCCGCCGGTCCGCGTCTCTTGCGTATCCCTCCCCCATCCGCTGAACTGACGTACCGTCAGATTCCCGCGTGGGTGCGGAAGGGCGATGTCCATGGAGACGATCTGGCTCAGCGGTGCCGAATGGGTGGCCGTGCTGCGTATCGGGCTCGGGCTGTGGTGGCTGGAGAGTTGGCGGCACAAGGACAAGAGGGCCTGGTTCCAGGAGGGGGCCGGGATCGCCTGGGCGGCGGGGGTGGCGGAGAAGCATCGGTG